>CAYRUX010000116.1:0-7991 GCA_964427515.1 uncultured Rhizobiaceae bacterium | reverse complement strand
ACTGCTCTGCGCTACCATTCTATTCTCCATCATGCACGCACTCATTAGGCATGTTGGGGAAAATCAACATCCATTTGAAATGGCATTTTTTCGTAATTTATTTGGCTTTATTATTTTAGCACCATTTTTTTTCAAATACGGGTTTCAAATATTACATACTAAACGCTTATCTCTGCATGCAGTTCGCGGCATCATACATGTTGCCTCAATGTTACTTTTCTTTTCTGCAGTTACTATTACCCCTCTGGCAACTGTTGCAGCAATGACCTTTACGGCTCCACTGTTTGTGGCCCTAGGAGCGGTTATATTGCTCGGGGAAAAAATCAGATACCGTCGCATCGCAGCATTAATTATTGGATTTGTAGGGGTAATGATAGTTCTACGACCAGGAATAAGCGACCTTGACTCAGGCGCATTAATGGCTCTCGGGTCTTCAGGTGTTTGGGCTGTGGCACTTTTACTTATAAAGTTCCTCTCACAAACGGAATCAAGCCTGACACTCACCGCGTATATGGCTATATTTCTTACCCCACTTTCTGCTATTCCAGCAATTTTTGTGTGGCAGTGGCCCACTGGCGGGGAGTTATTTTGGTTAGCTCTAATGGGTATTGTCGGAACTGGTGGGCACCTTTGCCTTGCCCAAGCTTTTCGGGAGGCCGATGCTACAACTATATTACCACTTGATTTTTTACGTCTAATTTGGGCTAGTTTGCTTGGCTTTTTTTTCTTTAACCAAATACCAGAACTATTTGTTTGGATTGGAGCCATGGTAATATTTTCTAGCACGATTTATCTTGCCTACAGAGAAGCAGTAGTTTCACGCAAAGAAAAGGGGAAACCATTACCACCTGTAGTACCGAACTAAAACTCCTTGTCAGGGCTCCTAATAACACCTTGTTGTTTTAATATATCAACTTCCTTTGAGCTCAGTCCCTGACTAATTGCTAATTGTTCTGAATGCTCACCCAACTCTGGCACATCCGTATGTATTTTTCCCGGCTCTTCGCGAAACTTAATTGGAATACCGAGGTGAGAATTTCCATCTGCATCTTTAACGAGCATCCCTCGCTTAAGAAGATGATCATTCTCAAATGCTTCCTTCAAATTCAAAACTGGTGCAAAACAAATGTCACGACCTTCAAACCAGCCGACCCATTCTTCCCGAGTTTTAGTTAAGAATATTTCCGCAAGATAGGCGCGAAGTTCCTCTTGTGGCTGCCCAGGTGGACGTTTGGCGATATCAATTAGATCCTCCCGCCCCATGGCCTTCAAGAAGTTCACCACAAACTTCATTTCGCTGCCACCAAGAGTTATATATTTACCTCCCTTAACAGGATACGGCCTATAGAAAGCCGCCCCCCCCTGAGTTCGCTCTGACTTTGGATCGGGTACATTAGCTTCAGCTAAAACTTTACCTGCCACATGCGGAGTCCAAGATACAAGACTGTCAAACATGGATATATCCAGAAAGTCCCCTCTCCCACTCCGTTCCCGACCAAGCAAAGCCATCAGGATTCCTGACAGAGCCATTAGTGACCCTCCCATATCACTTGGAGGCATACAAGGCATATTGGGTTGACCTGAGCCATCTACGCTTAAACTACCAATACCCGCTAAGGCACAAACACTTAAGTCGTGGGCTGCACGATCGCGGTATGGCCCATCCTGTCCAAATGCTGATATTGAGCAATATACGATCTGAGGTGCTCTTGTAACGATACTATCGTAATCAATTCCAAGACGATGAACAACGCCGGGTCTAAATGTTTCTAATAAAACATCCGCCGTTTCAGCGAGCGAGATAAATATTTCCCGTCCTTCGTCACTCTTTAGATCGATTGATAAACTTTTTTTACCACGGTTGGTATTACGAAAATAGACTGTCTGACCCCCAGTTTCAGAGCCGATTTTACGAGCTGGATCCCCACTGTTTGTATCTTCAACTTTTATAACCTCTGCCCCGTGATCAGCCATCATCATCGCCAAATGAGGGCCTGGTAAAAAACGAGAAAGGTCTAGCACCTTTATTCCCGACAGCTTCATTATGAACTCCAACATTAAGAAAATTCGAAATATTAAATTTGAAGTAAACATTCCCTAGATGGGAAACATTTTTAATGTTTCATATGGTTAAATAAGTAATTTTAGCTAGTCTTTTAACTTAATACTGGCCTAACAACCTTTTTGAAACAGAAAATTTTCCGAATAACTATTACATATCGAGTTATTCTTAATTAATAGTATTATTGAGGTCTCCAGATGCCTATTATGGGGGTAAAGGAATAAATTTAATGAACGCTTTGCGCACTTGGCTTTTTGCACCAGGCAATCATGACCGAAAAATAGAAAAAGTGTTTAAAGTTGCAGCTGATGTTGTGGTTCTAGACTTGGAAGATTCCGTTCCCAGAGCATCTAAAATTAGCTGCCGTTCCAAGGTCGTTAAAGCATTGACCAATGAATTAAATTCTCCATGCCGTAAATATATCCGCGTAAATAGTATGGATACTGAATTTTGTTATGCAGATATTCAGGAAGCTATCGGGCCTTGGCTGGATGGCCTCCTATTACCAAAGGTTGAGCATGAACACCAACTCTATACAATAGATTGGTTAATTAGCCAAATTGAACGAGACCGTGATATGCGGGTAGGTGGATTGGATGTAGTCCCCATCATCGAGACTGGGATCGGTCTCTCTAATGTAGATAGCATCGCTAGTACCAAAACTAGAGTCAAACGCCTCTCATTTGGAGCTGGAGATTTCACCAACGATATGGGTATGCATTGGACAGCAGAAGAAAATGAATTGCATTATGCTCGATCCAAAATATCTCTCGCATCCCGCACCGCCCGTTTAGAAGGGCCAATAGATACAGTTTTTATCGACCTTTCTGATGAAAGAAATTTAAAAAACTCGGCCTTAACAGCTCGGTCTCTTGGTTTTACCGGAAAGTTCTGCATTCATCCGGCACAAATAGAACCAGTAAATACTGCATTCACGCCAAGTGCGGAAGAAATTGCGCTTGCTCAAAAACAAGTAACCGCCTTCAAGGAGGCAGAATCACAAGGCTCAAGTTCAATACAGGTAGACGGACATTTTATCGATTATCCCATTGCAGAGAGAGCACAACGCACGTTAACTTTAATCGCCGCAATTGAGGCAAAAAAGAACAGTTAATTTAATAATTTTGGAGAAGTACTATGACCACAGACATCGAGGCACGCCTACAACGGCTGGAAGATATAGAAGAAGTTAAACAACTAATTGCCAAATACGCCAAAGCGGCTGACCACAATGGCGAACCCGCCATGATGTCTGCTTGCTTTACCGATGATATTGTATGGAATGCTAACGGCATTGGAGGATGGAGTGGCCGAGATGCTGTAGTAGCTGGTCTGCGCGAGACTTGTACGGTCACCCTGCCCTGGGCTTTACATTATATGACCCAACCCGTGATAGATATTTCGGCAGATGGTCAATCAGCGAATGGAGAATATTATCTATGGGAATTAGCAAAATCTTCTCAGGAAGACGGCTCTTCCAATGAAGATACTTGGATTGGTGGTTGGTACGAATCGAAGTTTCGTAAAGAAAATAACGTCTGGCTATTTAGTCATATTGAACTTATTTTGAAATTAATGAGTGGCGCCTCACAATCTGAATGGCAGACTCCCATACCACCATGGAACGGGTAAAATTATAAAGGATAGAAGTTTTATGCTCGGTATAAATGTGAGGTTGTCAGAAAGTATTTGATGCTAAATAAAAGCGCTGATGCTCCCTGATCTAGAAAAACTTATCAAAATGAAGTTGCTCAAAAGGGATTTTATGATCGATCATCAGCATTCTTTGTACTGCATCCACCATGGGCGGTGGCCCCGCAAAGTAAAACTCGTACTCTGACAAACACTTGGGGAGGGTTTCAGGTACTAAATCATGTATATTACCTGAGCGCCCTTTCCACGCTGAGCCTAAATCTACGGCCTCTGATACGCTAGAATGATAGTGAATCAGTTCCCCATATCCGTCTAATACCGACAGCTCTCTTTCACCGTAAATATCTTGTGGTTGACGGCCACCATAAAAGAAATGGAGAGTATGGGATTTAAAAAATGAGTCCGCTTGCATGCCTCGGGCGACAGAAATCATGGGGGACAGGCCTGACCCTCCAGCAATACATACAACGTCTCGTGGACTATTTCGCAGATAACCCATACCAAAGGGCGCATCAATTAATAACTCTTGGCCAATCTTATAACTGTCATCGAACAGCATAGTACTTGCTGAACCACCTTGTTTATTTTTAATATAAAAACTCCAATCGCCCGACTCATTCAAAATATTGGACATTGAGTATGCGCGTAGGCCTGCGACCCCTGGCAACTTAAACAGTGCATATTGTCCAGGTCGAAACTGAGCTGGCATGCTTCCAACAAACTGAAATTCACACATATCACGAGTAAGTTTATTTTTCCCGAACAATACAACTTTCTGTAGATATGGCTGAATAATTGGAACATACGTATCTGCCTGTCGAATTTTTATAGTGCAATCAGTAGTTGGTATGCTCTGACAGGCTAGTCGCCGTCCCTTTTGTCTATCGCGATCTGTTAAACCAGGAGCGTTGGGCCATGAATCTTCAACTGCTCCCGAAAGCAGGTTAAATTTACACGTACCACACGACCCGGTACTACATTCGTAAGGCAATCCAAAGCCAGCCCGCAATCCAGATCTCAATATGCTCTCATCCTGACTGCACGTGAATTTGTTATCTTGATCCGTGAGGGAAACCTTAAACATAGCAGATACTATAAACACCTAAATTTGGATTAAATAACTCTTTAATTAAATTTAATTTACTTACTCCAATGGATTATTCCAGTCCTCAAATTCGCTCTCAATTTGGCGCCTATCTGCCCCTGAACGTAAGAGAAGCATTAATAGTAATCTTGCTTTAATACCATTTAACCAGCCGGCTGGGATTAAACCCCGAGATATTAAATCTGTTTCAGCACCAGGAAAATTGTAGGTCGACCTCATAGTCGATCCATGTCGCGTGCGTGAGGAAAATACTACAGGGATTTTTTTTGCGGCACCTTCCAATGCATCAACCATTGCCTTTGGGACATGTCCCCCTCCCGTGGTATCAATTACAAGACCGTTATAACCTGCATTAACAGCAAGCTCGATTATGGTACCGTCATCGCCAATACCAACTGTTAGTCGCGCTACCTTGGAAGGTAAAGTTTGAGGTATAATTTTTATCGGATATCTATTGCTCACACGAGATATAATGTTTGCTTCAGCTTCCAAAACCCAACCAAGCGGACCACCGGGACTAGAAATAAATGCAGCTGGATTTGTAGTGTGTAACTTTTGAACATAACGAGCTGCGTGCACTTCATCATTCATCACTACCATTGTCCCTAGACCTTGAGCTGTAGGGTGCGATGCTACAATAACAGCATGGTATAAATTAGCCGGCCCATCGGCACCCATCATCGTAGGGTTACGCATAGCTCCACAAAGTACTACAGGTGCATCATGCTGTATAATACGATCTAAAACGAAAGCTGATTCTTCAATAGTATCCGTACCCTGTGTAACTACAACACCACCCACTCCATTTGCCAGATGTTCCAAAATTAATTGCGCTAATTCTTCTAGATCGTCGATGGTAATATCTGGGCTGGGAACTTGACGAAAGGATTGCGCACTAATCTCGGCAACACCCGATAGTTCTGGAATTGCATCTATTAGCATTTCTGCAGAATGAGATAAGGAGACACCCTTACCTGGGGCTAACGCCCCCATTGCTATTGTGCCCCCTAACGAAAATACACTAATTTTAGGTGCCATAAATTATTCGCCTATAATAAGTACAATAGGTACATAATATGAACCTTGCACTACCCATTTCCTCAATGGCACATACGCACATAATATTAAAAATATGATAAAGTAATTAGCTGATAAGCTTACCTGTAGACGGGTCGAAAAAAATCATCGACTCGGCATCGACATGCATCTCAATCTTGTCACCGTCTTTGAACTCTTGTACACCCGGTACCGTAAAGAAAAAATTAACTCCCCCCAAGTCAACGCCGACTGTTGTATGCATGCCAAGTGGCTCCAAATCATTAACAGTACCAGTTAAATGGGTTTCAGATGAATTATCATCAACAATTCGTATATGTTCTGGGCGCAAACCGATTTCTACCTCAGTTATTGACCCCGGTAAATCACTTTCCATTTTTGAAGGCAACTCGAGTGTCATATCCCCAATTGCGAGGCTAGCAGAACCATTTTCACGAGTTAGGCGGGCGGGCACTATATTTATAGGCGGATTTCCTACAAATTTTGCTACATCGCGATCAATTGGCTTATCATAAAGTTCCTGCGCCTTAGCAACCTGCCGAACAGTACCATCAATTAACACACAAACTGTATCTGCAAGCGCTAATGCCTCTGTGTAATCAGGCGTAGCAAACAAGAACGTTTTACCCGATTCCTGTTGCAAACGTTTTAACTCTGTTCGGAGGTCAATACGCAACATAAAATCCAGACTACTAAGTGGTTCATCAAGAAGATAGAATCGCGGATTCCGGATCATGGCACGACCTAACGCTACACGTTGTCGCTCACCGCCACTAAACGTCGCTGGTGTTCTATCCAAAATATGGCTAATTTTGAGCATCTCAGCCATTTTCATCACCCGGCCGTCAATCTCATCCTTCGGCGCTTTTCCTATTCGTAAAGGTGAAGCAATATTTTCATAACCATTCTTATTCGGGTACAAAGCTAAATTATCAAATATCATGGCGATATCGCGCTGGTTAGGCTGATGCTGTGTAAAATCCATACCTTCGATAAAAACTTCTCCAGAAGTCGGTGATTCTAATCCTGCAATAATTCTCAAAGTTGTTGTTTTTCCTGCACCAGCAGGACCCAACAAAACTATTAAAGAACCAGGTTCAACCGTCAGGCTGATATCCTTAAGTGCTTCAGTATCACCGAAGTTTTTCGAAATCGAGCGCAGCTCGAGGACAGGTGTACTCATGTCCTTTCTCCGCCATCGTCAAGTAATCGGACGCCCGATTCAGCATCAAACAAAGCCACAAGATCACTTTGGGGAACTAGCGACATTGAGCCACCTTCAACCACATCCGTGCCGGTAGGCACTATTACTTTCAGTGACGACTCCCCAAAAGTAGCTGTTACAACTGTTTCTGGCCCCTGCGGTTCTATAGCTAAAACAGATACTGCAAACTTATTTGGGTCATTGGGATCAGCAACACTCAGTGTCTCTGGGCGCACACCAACTACAACATCCGAACCCGAGGAAACATCGGAGCCGAGACTGCCAACTGGCAATGGAATTGATGATTCTGCCGATTTAACCACTCGCCGATCGCCATCGTCGCTCATTTTCCCCTTTAAAAAGTTCATGGGGGGGTTGCCAAGAAAACTACCCACAAACCTATTATCAGGGTACTGGTAAACATTATGGGCGGTATCGTACTGCTGAAGCAGTCCGAAATCCATAACAGCTATCTTGTGAGCTAATGACAACGCTTCAATCTGATCATGCGTTACGTAAATGATAGTCTGCCCAGTCTCTGCCTGAATCCGGCGCAATTCTCGCCGCATCTGGTTGCGCATTGCAGCTTCTAGGTTACTCAAGGGCTCATCCAGCAAAAGTATCTCCGGATTAGTGACAAGGGTCCGTCCAATAGCAACCCGCTGCAACTCGCTTGCACCTAACTGACCAGGCTTTTTGTCCAATTGATGTGTAATTGAAAGAAATTCGGCCACCTTAGAAATCTCACGATCGATATCCGCTTGCTTCATTTTACGAACTTTCAAGCCGTAAGCGAGATTTCGGCGCACTGTCATATGCGTAAAAACAGCATAATCCTGAAAAACCAAGCCAACGTTCCGATCCCCAGGTGGCACCTTCAATACAGACTTTCCATCAATAAGTATATCTCC
>CAYRUX010000115.1:0-4450 GCA_964427515.1 uncultured Rhizobiaceae bacterium | reverse complement strand
CTATCAATTAGACCGTGAATTAATAATACTATGTTCAAATTAATGTTTTTAGATTTCCAGATATGAAACCCTCATTATCAATTTTACCCATTCAAAAATCAATTGAGGCACTCAATTCTGATTTGAGTAAAACAGATAACGAAAATGTACAAACACTTCTTTCCAGGGCTCAACAGGCTAATCTGACGCCCCTCTTTAACCTTCCTATAGAGGAAACCAGAATTGAGTTTGAAAGAAGATGTTCAGTATTGGAATTAGAATCGGAAGAGGTGCATAAAACCGAAGAAATTGCAATAAGCTCCTCGGACGGAACAAATATAGCAGCCAGAATATATTGGGGTAAAAGTTGTAGTTATGAAGCATTAGTTATGTTCGTACACGGAGGAGGTTGGGTGCTTGGAAGCATCAAAGGTTATGACCATTTATGTAGACGGTTTGCCAATCGAATTAGGCTTCCAATCGTTTCTATTGAATATCGATTAGCTCCGGAACACCCTCTGCCAATTGCTATACAAGACATCTCCTCGGCCATACAAGCTAGATCATCAATCTTGAACACTGCTGGTGTGCAAACAAAGAATTGGTCTATCATGGGAGACAGCGCTGGAGGAAACCTGATAATAGCATCATTATCAGGTCTGAGTGATGCCGATCAGCCAAATCATCAAACCTTAATTTACCCGGTGACAGATCTAACTGGCAATTTTCCCTCACGTAATATATTCGCAGAAGGATATCTGCTAGACAAACCACTAATGGACTGGTTTTCGAAACTCTATCTTAATAATAGTCACCCGAAGAACCCTAAGGCTTCACCCATATATAACTCTAATATCCAAAGGGGGCCGAAGACCTTAATGGTGACTGCAGGACTGGACCCTCTGCGTGATGAAGGTATAGCGTATGCAACTGCACTTCATAAGGCGGGCAGTGAAGTTGAACACCTGCATTGTAAAGATATGCTACATGGTTTCCTGAGCATGCCTCTCGCTCTTCCTGAAGCTATTACTATTACTGGTGAGGTCAGTGCCTACATTCGTCGCACCCTAGTAACTTAACAGCAGAAACAATTGGTATGAACGAACTTCATTTACACCATGTACACCTCTTCACGAACAACTTACAACTTACAATAGATTGGTGGGTAAAATGCCTGAATGCGAAAGTTGAGTTCGATGGAGTCATGGGAAATTCAAGAAATGTATTTCTTAAAATTGGGGAAGGCAGACTTCATTTTTATGACCAACGTCCCAAAGATTACTGTCCCAGTTCTGTACATCATATTGGAATAAGAGTGCAAAACCTAGAAAAACTTTATCTGCATCTAAAGTCAGTTGGCGTAAATCTTCGAAACCCAATACGTACTTTTGAGCATTGGTCGTATGCAATGTGCATGGCACCAGATAATGTATTGCTTGAATTATTTCAGGTAGACGAAAATAAAATGACTGCCCCTCTTAAAAAGTATTTTTCAGATAGCTCAAGTTTCTGCGGAGAATGAATTGAACAATATAAAAATATCAAAAAAAGAATTAATGGTGAATCTCAAAAAAGCTGACATTCCAATTCTATTAATGGTTCTGCTACAACTTACTGGGGATAAAAAGTGGATCCAACATCCGTATCTACCTGCTCGAGATCTTGCGTTTTTTCCAGACGAGTCTGGGGGCCTATCACCGACGTTGCAAAATGAAATTCGCATAGCTGTTTGCGAGAAGCTTTTGGCCTATTTTGACGGCAAACTCAAAACAGCACAAAATCCTTCACGAGAACTATATGTGGAAATGATGAGTGTCTGCGTTGGGGAAGCCATTCCTTCAGAATATCTTGAAATGATGCTTGAAGAAATGGGTTTCCAAGAGCGAAAGGCCATGTGGATTAAACAACCAGAAGAACAAAACCTGAATGGTTTTAAATGCCTAATTATAGGAGCTGGCATGTCCGGCCTGTGCGCGGCTATAAAATTTAAGGAAGCCGGCATACCCAATGAAATTGTAGAAAAAAATCGTAGATAAGGTGGAACATGGCATGAAAATAAATACCCGGGTGTAGGCTGCGACGTCCCAAATCATTTCTATTCATATTCCTTTTGGCCGAATATGGATTGGACTGAGTATTTTTCGCCAGGCGATGAGATAGAAACATACCTAAAAAACTGTGCTAAAGAATTCGAAGTTGATAATGTCATCCAGTTTGAAAAGGAAGTTATAAGTGCAGAATTTGATACTGAATCGTCTCTTTGGCATGTTGAAATTATTGATAGAGACGGCGTCAAAGAAACTAAAATTGTAAACGTGGTTGTTTTTGCAACTGGCCAACTAAATCAACCTAAAATTCCCGATATTCCTGGCATTGATAACTTTACAGGAGTGCACTTTCACTCTGCACGATGGCCTGAAAATCTCTCGTTAGCTGGCAAGAAAATTGTCGTAATTGGAACAGGAGCAAGTGCCATGCAACTAGCTCCTTCCGTAGCAAAACAAGTAGACCAGCTCGTCATATTCCAGCGCAGTGCTCAATGGGCTATTCCTACCCGAGACTACCACCGAATAGTTAGTCCAGAAAAAAAATGGCTTTTAAAATTCGTCCCGTTTTATGCTGAATGGTATCGATTCAGTCTAGTATGGAGATTTAGTGACCGTCTATTAGCTAGTGTCAGAAAAGACCCAGACTGGGCGCATCCGCAGCGTTCCCTAAATTCTAGAAATGATCGTCACAGAAGCTTACTTACAAAATATATCCGCGAGGAACTCGGAGAGGACCCAGACCTCCTACAAAAGTCATTACCGAAATACCCCCCCTACGGAAAACGCATCCTGGTTGATAATAACTGGTTCAAAACACTAAGGCAGGATAACGTTAAACTTGTAACCGATCCTATTATACAAATACGGGAAACATCGGTAGTTTCTAAAAATGGAGAAGAATACGACGCTGATATAATAGTTTTTGCTACAGGCTTTAATGCCAGTCAAACATTAGGATCTACTCAAATTTCAATAAAAAATGGATTGTCATTAAATACACTTTGGGGTGACGATAACCCCAGAGCATACTTAGGTATGACAACTCCTGGTTTTCCTAATTTATTTTTTCTGTATGGACCCAATGCCAATCTCGGTCACGGTGGAAGTATAATTTTTATTTCTGAGCTTCAAGTACGTTATGTACTCAACCTTCTAATGAAAATGATTGAAAACGGGATAACTGAAATCGAGTGTTTGGAAAAAGTTCATGATGACTACAACCAAAAACTTGACCGTGAACATGATGAACTAATTTGGACTCATCCCGGTATAACCAGTTGGTACAAAAATCAATCAGGCCGTATTGTCTCTATTATGCCCTGGAGATTGGTTGATTATTGGAAATTTACTCGCGAACCGAAGCTGATCGATTATAAAGTAAAGTCATAAACAACTTTGGAATTATATTTATCAAACAAGATATTTGCTTTCTACACGGTTTTTAGCTTACCCAACCAGCTGAGGGTTTATCAAACCAAACATGCACTTGCCCGGTACCGGCTGCATTTTCATATTTACTTAGCCTCCGACCTTTCGCACTGCAATTGACCCCACCAATTGCACCTACCATCATCAAATAATGCCCAAAAAGGCCTTCTGGTTTGAATTCGTGATATTCTTCCATGGTTTCAATTACCCGAGAATGATCACCCGTCTCCCACCAGGATATTCTCTCTTCGTCCGCAATACGCGCTTCTGCAGTGCGAATATGCTCGGGATCTGAACTTTCATGTTTAGGCAATTCCCGAAGTGGCCAGAAACAGTGACTTAGCCCACCGCTTGCAAGAACAATCACCCGATGGTCAGACAGGTTTATGGCTTCAGCAACCGCTGTGCCTATCGCCATAAAATCATCGGGTAAAGCCGTTTGACAAATACTCATTGAGAGCCACGCTTCTCCAGAATTTAGGTAGTGCGCAAGATTTATTGTGGGATAATTAATCGGAAGATACGGGTCGTCTATAGCAGTACAACGGATACCTGTCTTTTCAGATTCGGCGGCTATTAAACACGCTAACTCAGGGTTACCGACAAGTTCATAGGGAATCTGAGACATTCCTCTAGGCAACTCCTCAGAGGTATAAACACCCTTTCGTTGTTTATGTCCACTTACCAAAAATTCCACTGTTGAAAACCAGTGTGTATCAAAAACTATTATGGCACTCGGGCATAAATCTGCGAATATCTGATCACGTAATATATCAAAACCTTGTATCAATGATATTTCATCACCCTGATTTAACTTGAGGCGCACCTCCTTTGGCAACATGATCGTAGGTACATGGGATAAAAGTCCTGCACCAATTATTTCACCCATATGACTGTCCTCTAGACAACTAGTTCGGGTCCATACTATCATTAAATTCGCTTACGAGCAATTTTGTATAATTAAATTTAACGACTAGCAATTGAGTAATATTATG
>CAYRUX010000114.1:0-4671 GCA_964427515.1 uncultured Rhizobiaceae bacterium | reverse complement strand
GGAACTTTTAGCGGTGAAGAAAATGCAGACGAGATGCACATTGGTGAATCTGGAAACGTAGAATTTTCATCCAATAACGCAGGTGGAATTTTAGGAGGAATATCGACTGGACAGGACATTATATTAAGATTTGTAGTAAAGCCTACTAGTTCAATTCATAACGTTACCAACAGCATAGATACATCAGGAAAGTCTGTAAAAATATCTACTACTGGACGCCACGATCCGTGCGTAGGAATACGCGCTGTACCTGTAGGAGAAGCCATGGTGGCCTGCGTATTGGCGGATCACCTTTTGCTGCACCGTGCTCAATGTGGAGGCAACCACGATGTCAACAAGAAAAACTCATAAAAGAAACGCCCGAAGCAACACCGTACACGCACTAAGTCTGCCCGATCAACGTAGTCTCAAACCTAACATAAGATTAATTTTTGATAAATGTCTAGAAAAGTTAGGATTTGTCCCCAATGTCCTTAGATCATATACCATTCGTCCCGATAAATTTGATTATTTTCAAGCCTATAATAAAGAATTGATGGTTGGCAAATCTGGCCTTAGTCGACTAGAAAGGGAAATGATTGCTGTGGTAGTGTCTACAGCCAATCATTGCCACTACTGTATTATTGCACATGGCGCTATGGTTAGAGTCATGTCTGGTAACGCAATGCTGGGTGATCAACTTTCCTCAAATTACAAATCTGCTGATTTACCTGCCAAACAAGTTGCAATGCTTAATTTTGTTTGGAAACTCACCAAAATGCCTGCAGAAATGACTAAGAATGACCGAGCCTTATTACAAAAGGCGGGCTTCAGCGATGAGGATATTTTTGATATCGCAGAAGTCGCAGGTTTCTACAATTCAACCAACAGACTTGCAAGTGCAATTGAAGCAAAGCCGAATCCAGAATATTTCAAAATGGGTCGATAATGCTCTGTTGTTCTCTAAGTAATGGAATTATGTCGCAATAGGCTTAGATTGAAAATTATAGTAGTAACGAAGCTATTAAATACGCAGGTTGAAAAGCAACATATAACTTGTGGCATATTGCCAGTTATAATCCTATTTTATGGATTGTAACTGGCTCCTAAAAAAAATTCCTTATTTCCCTTTAAACCCGTGATTGGGCTTTCGCAGATTCCTTTTATACACCAACCTTTTTGCACCAATAACCAGTCGCACACCTTGTTGCAGGCCTCCTCATGAATTAAGGGATCTTTTACAATACCACCTTTTCTAATATGTTCACGCCCTGATTCAAACTGAGGTTTAATTAAGGCTAACAAGTATGTCCCTAAAACAGCCATTTGAAGGGATGCTGGCAACACGGTTTTTAAATTAATAAAGCTAACGTCGCAGGTAATTATATCAATGCTTTTGTGTATTAGTTCACTTGTGAGATAGCGAGCATTCGTTCTTTCCAAGACTGTCACCCTGTTATCATTACGCAACTTCGAAGCGAGTTGGCCATAACCTACGTCTACAGCATAAACATGCGACGCACCATTAGCTAAAAGCACATCAGTAAAGCCACCCGTTGAAGATCCAATATCAAGCGCGTTTTTTCCATCAACATCGATTTCAAAATGATTGAAAGCATAAGCTAATTTTATACCTCCCCTTGACACCCAAGGATGTGGCTTTTCAAGAATATTTATCGGGCAATCAAGTTGTAACTGTTGCCCAGCCTTTTCCAACTTACGACCCTCAGAATAAACCTTACCTGCCATGATGAGGGATACTGCTAAGTTTCGGCTTTCAACCAAACCTCGCTCTACTACCAGAGTATCAAGCCTAACCTTACGATGTTTTTGAATAGCGTAATATCTCCTCAGCAAAATCTAGTTTACTTCTTACGAGTCACAATATAATCAGCCACCTCTCTTAGCATATCTGCATTCTTACCAAACGGTTCTAATGTCGAAGTGGCTTCATTAATTAAACTATTCGCCCGGCAACGAGCCTCCTCCAATCCAAGTAAGCTAACAAATGTTGCCTTTCCAGCAGCACTATCTTTATTTACAGCCTTTCCAAGGTTCTCTTCCGATCCCTCCAAATCAAGCAAATCATCGGTTATTTGAAACGCGAGGCCAATACAATCGGCGTATCTCTCTAATGCGTTATAATCTTTCTTAGTTCGTTGACCTAAAATCGCTCCCGATTGACATGAAAACCGAAAAAGTGCCCCTGTTTTCTTACTTTGCAGTAATATTATTGATTGGGTATCCAGTGTCTTGGTTTCAGCATCTAAATCCATGACTTGGCCGCCAACCATGCCAGAACCCCCAGCAGCTAGGGCTAGTTGGTGTGAAAGTTTTATTCGAACACTTGGATCAGGATGTCCTTTTGAAGCAAGCACTTCGAACGCCAATGTTAACAATGCGTCACCCGCAAGGATCGCTGTGGCCTCATCAAATTTTTTATGGCAAGTAGGTAGTCCACGACGAAGATCGTCATTATCCATAACCGGTAAATCATCATGTATTAGAGAGTATGTGTGTACCATTTCAATGGCTGCTGCCACAGGAAGCGACCATTCTTCCGGAACGTCAAAAAGCTCAGCCGACTTTAACACTAAAAATGGTCGCAATCGCTTACCGCCTGCCATCGTAGAATAACGCATAGCCTCAAATAGTGTTGAATCTGCGTCAGATGACCTGGGAATTAACCTTTCCAATACAGTATTGACTGTCTCAGCGCATGAAAATAGTTCGTCCTCTAGGCGAGTCACGCTCTGTCTCTCATTTATCGTTTAAAGCCCCCTCAGTTAGGGTGCCATCTGCTTCAATTCTTTCAACCCTTAGTTGAGCCTCTCGCAATTTTTTCTCACAGTGTTTTTTTAGAGCAACACCACGCTCATAAGCTTTAATTGCATCCTCTAAACTTGTATCCCCTGATTCCAAACTCTGAACAATATCCTCAAGCTCGCTTAGAGCTTTTTCAAAAGTGAGCCCGCTAACTTCTTTTAACTTTATCTCTTTACCCATAATAGTAATAGAATACGGTCAATCCAAAAACAGGACAAGTCATGCCCAAAAATAAATTATGCGTCCATAAGAGATTTTATATGGGCAATCGTGCTATTAGCCAACGCATCAACATCATATCCGCCCTCTAAACTAGAAATTATACGCCCATTACATTTCTCACCAGCTACCTGACACAACTTTTCGGTAATCCAAGTATAGTCATTCTCATAAAGATTAATTGAGGAAAGAGGGTCATTATGGTGCGCATCAAACCCTGCAGATATAAGGATAAGTTCAGGGTTAAACTTATATAATGCAGGAAGAATCTTACTTTCCATAGCGTCTCTAAATTCTTGAGAACCAGCTTCGGGTGCCAGGGGTGCGTTAAATATATTTCCCACGCCCTTTTCATCCGCGGCACCGGTGCCCGGATACAATGGCGACTGATGTGTAGATCCAAAAAATATATCACCATCGTTTTCAAAGATAGCCTGAGTCCCATTCCCGTGGTGAACATCAAAATCTACTATTGCTATCCGACCAATACCGTATTTGCGTCGTGCGAATTCGGCTCCAATACAAATATTATTAAAAAGACAGAAACCCATTGAACGACCTGCCTCTGCATGATGCCCAGGAGGTCTCACCGCACAAAATGCATTTTGAACCTGGCCAGCTATAACATTATCGATAGCCGCACAAACTGCACCGACAGCCCGCAAAGCTGCCTCCCCTGAATCAGGAGATATAATTGTATCTCCTTCGATAGCTACGTAACCTTCCGTCGGAATATGGTTAAATATATTATCTACCAGTTCACTAGTATGGACTAGTTTTAATGTACTCCGATCACAATTTGGAGCATCTTCTCGAAGCAATTTACTAAACTGAGGGAAATCTAAAGCCTCCAGAACAGCGTCTAACCTTTCTGGTTTTTCAGGATGATTCGGCCCCGCATTGTGCTTTTGACAGTCCGAGTGAGTTAGAAATAATGTTTTAGCCACAGAATCTCTTCATAAATAGTGCGATGATACAAACAATTTTAACACAGAGTTCTTAAAATTGAGAAAAATAGTTTACTGTGGCACCATTTTAAGAGGAGAAATAATATTTGAAGCTTCATTGGCATAAAATAAATATGCGTCTATTTACTAAAAACGCTACAAATAACATACCCAGCAAGACAACTTAATAATTCAATCTCGTAAGTTGACCTTTAAATGACCCCAATCTCTAACCAATTATAATAGGATCACTAATTAATGGAGAGAGCCATGCCGCGCCATGCCAATAAACAGATTTCCAAACGAATAGTCGCTGGCAGTTACATTCTTTTATTGTTTGCCATAATAGCCTTACCAACAAAGAACTTAATGGCAAGTGATCACGTTTTCTCCCTAGCACCGATTGTCAAAGACGTTTCTCCAACGGTGGTCAATATCGCAACTCGTGGCATGATTGAAATAGAGCAACACCCGTTTTTTAATGACCCGTTCTTCAGGCATTTCTTCGGCAAAGAACGTCAGGGACCCCAACAACGTCAAAATAATAGGGTTCGATCAGGGGTTATAATTGATTCAGAAAAAGGTTACATTGTTACAAACCGCCACGTGGTTGCTAAAGCCCAGGAAATTATTGTTACACTAAAAGACAAGCGCCAAGTCCCAGCCAAATTGGTTGGCCATGACCCGGCTACGGACAGAC
>CAYRUX010000113.1:0-4578 GCA_964427515.1 uncultured Rhizobiaceae bacterium | reverse complement strand
AACAATAGCGTAACAAGGAGAATTCTCTTTGTATCCCAGGTAACTATTTTATTACTCCCCGAACGGGCAATCATAAACTGTCTCCATCCAAGCAAGCCCGCTTAAGGGCGATAACCTCCGGAGCCGCCATTTGCCCACTATTTATGGCATCTGTTGGCAACATAAATTTTAACTCGAGATTTTCGTGCCTGGGCGTTTGAGGAATACCATTACTAGCCACCATATAAAATAAAGGGGTATATTCGCAATATGACCAAGGACTAAAAAGCGTCCCGGGCACGTGCAGCATATGGAGCGGAGTCACTGATATATTGCCTTCTTCCATAAATTCCCGCATAAGCGCGGCCTCAGGCGTCTCAAAATTTTCTACCCCGCCACCGGGAAACTTAAGAACTATCCGTCCGAATATAGTTTCCTTAGACATCAATACATATCTGTCGCGCAAAAGCACACCATAAACCCTCAAATTATTTGGCTTACTATTCATCATTGTAAAATGTTGTACACTATTACGGCCACTTGGTCAGCTCCCAGATAATAAGTATTAAAAAAAGCAAAAAATTATAAAGAACAAGTGGGCGAAACCTTTTAGATAAGGCATAGTATAAATTGGTGACAAAACTTTTTTAGTCTTTGAGAGAAATGTGAGCCAGTAAAAATGCCATCAGATATTGACCAACCCTCTGTAGGAATTCTCGCTAATCCCGCAGCTGGACGCGACATACGCCGACTCGTAGCACAGGCTTCGGTTTTTCCTATAGCAGAAAAACGTAACATGATAACTCGATTATTCTCATCACTCGGCAAACTTGGCATCAAAAAAGTTTACATGATGCCGGATGGAGGAGGTATTTCGGATAGAATTAAACATGCACTTAAAACACCGCCACAAAACGGCCAGATATGGCCTGAGATTGTGTTTATAGATATGCCAATGGAAGATCGCGCTGAGGACACTCAAAATGCTGTCGAACGGATGGTGGCAGCAGGAGTTGGGGGTATTATTGTTCTTGGCGGGGATGGAACGAATCGCCTAGTCGCATCAAAGTCAGAGGAAATACCGATTACTGCACTTTCGACCGGAACAAATAACGTTTTTCCTTTCATGAGAGAGGCTACTATTGCTGGGCTAGCTGCCGGCCTCGTCGCAACCAAACAAGTACCTATTTTTGAAGGGACAGCACGGAATAAAGTTTTGCGTATAGATATCAATGGAATAGAGAGCGACTTAGCCCTAGTTGACGTTTGCACTAGTACCGCTTTATGGGTTGGGTCACGGGCATTATGGCGAGCAGAGGGACTAAACCAACTATTTCTATCTTTTGCAGAAGCCGATGCTATCGGGCTTTCTTCCATTGGAGGTTTAATCCGTCCAGTGTCACGCCTCCAAAACATGGGCTTGTGGTTAGATTTAATGGATCCTGAAACAGCGCCTATTTCAGTTAGCACACCTCTTGCTCCCGGACTAATAGTTGATATAGGAATTGAGAAAGTTCATGACATGATTCCTGGCGAAGCGGTATCATTAAGAACTACGCAAGGAGTTATTGCGCTAGACGGGGAGAGAGAGATAGAATTCTCACCTGAAGATTCTGTCGCAGTACGTCTAGAATGGGATGGGCCACTTACCATCGATATTCCGAAGGTAATGGCATATGCGGCAAATAACGGTTTATTGACAAGTACTGATCAAACACGTCCTATTGATGGTGTTTAATTTAGAAGGGGAGATTAAAGATGCAGCTAAGCAAAGACGATTTGCTAAAGGCCTATAGAATGATGAAAACCATTCGCGAGTTTGAGGAGCGCCTCCACGTAGAATTTGCTACAGGCGAAATTCCTGGTTTTGTTCACCTTTACGCAGGTGAAGAGGCTAGCGGAACAGGAATATGCATGCATTTGGACGAACGGGATAAAATTGCAAGCAACCACCGAGGGCATGGACATTCTATTGCGAAGGGCTGCGATGTGGACGCCATGATGGCAGAAATTTATGGTCGGGGAAGTGGCCTCTGTGCTGGCAAAGGAGGTTCTATGCATATTGCCGACTTAAGCAAAGGCATGATGGGAGCAAATGGAATAGTTGGTGGTGGACCACCTCTCATTTGCGGCGCAGGACTTGCAGCAAAACAATTAGGAACAAAAGGCGTAGCCGTAGCATTTTTTGGTGATGGAGCCTCTAACCAAGGTACCACAATGGAGAGTTTGAACTTAGCATCCGTGTGGAATTTGCCTTGTATTTTTGTTGTTGAAAATAACGGCTATGCAGAAGCTACTTCTTCAAATTACTCGGTTTCCTGCGATGACGCAGCTGATCGTGCTGGCGCATTTAATATGCCTGGAGTAGTAGTTGACGGACATGATTTCTTTGCGGTTTACGAAGCCGCTGGTGAAGCAGTAAAGCGTGCTCGTGATGGCTCCGGGCCAACACTTATTGAGTGCAAACTTAATCGTTACTATGGACACTTCGAAGGCGATGCCCAGACCTATCGAGGTAAGGATGAAGTTAAAAATTTACGTGCAACTATTGACTGTATAGATAACTTTCGAGATCGAGTGACTTCTGCCAAGCTAGTAGAGAAGGAAGAACTGGATACTATAGATGCAGAGGTAGGAAAAATTATCGATGACTCTGTCGACAAAGCAAAATCCGCTCCGGTTCCTGCTGCATCTGAACTCACAACCGACGTATATGTATCGTATTAAGACTTAGGAGACAGAAACATGGCACGCAATATCAGTTACCAACAGGCCATTGGCGAAGCACTGGCTCAGGAAATGGAAAGAGACCAAACCGTTGTTATTATGGGAGAAGACGTAGCTGGCGGAGCCGGCGCTCCGGGCGAGGACGACGCTTGGGGAGGGGTTCTCGGTGTAACTAAGGGTCTCTACGGAAAGTTTGGCGATCGAGTCCTTGATACGCCTATTACAGAATCTGCGTTTATTGGAGCTGCTGTGGGTGCAGCAACTGCAGGTTTAAGACCTGTTGCAGAACTTATGTTTATAGACTTCATGGGTGTTTGCTTTGATCAAATTTTTAATCAGGCTGCTAAATTTCGGTACATGTTTGGTGGCAATGCCGAAACTCCTGTAGTAATTCGTACTATGTATGGAGCTGGTTTGCGTGCCGCCGCACAGCACTCACAATGCCTATATCCCGTTTTCACTCATATACCGGGATTAAAGGTAGTAACTCCAGCAACCCCCTATGATGCAAAGGGTCTCCTCATTCAGGCTATCCGAGATAATGATCCGGTAATTTTTTGTGAGCACAAATCATTATACACACTGGAGGGAGATGTGCCTGAAGAAGCATATACCATTCCTTTTGGCGAAGCTAACATCACTCGCGAGGGCGATGACGTTACTATAGTAACTCTAGGGAGGATGTTACACGTGGCTCAAGAAGCTGCAGACGCGCTCTCTAAAGATAGCATAAACTGCGAGATTGTAGACCTTCGAACAACCTCGCCGATTGATACTGATACTATTATTGAAAGCGTTGAAAATACAGGTCGCTTAGTAGTTTTAGATGAATCAAACCCAAGGTGCAGTATTGCTACTGACGTATCTGCACTAGTTAGCCAGGAAGCATTTGATTCTCTTAAGGCACCAATTCGAATGGTTACCGCTCCGCATGTGCCTGTTCCCTTCGCAGAAAACCTTGAAGATCTTTACATTCCAGATGCTGAACAAGTTAAACAGGCTGTAAACATGGTCATGGGAAAATAAGAATGAGTAATTCAATACAAGCAATTTGCATGCCCAAATGGGGCCTTTCAATGAAAGAAGGTACGGTTGCAGCATGGTTAGTCGACGAAGGGGATGAAATCTCTCCGGGCGACGAGATAATGGATGTTGAAACAGAAAAAATTTCTAGCGCGGTAGAAGCGTCAGAAAGTGGTATACTTAAACAACAAGTCGCAAACGAAGGCGAAACCTTGCCCGTTGGCGCTCTCCTTGGTGTAATTGGTAATGCTGATTCTTCTGGCGAAGACATTAATGCTTTCATCACTGAATTTCAGGCTAACTACGTACCACCAGCTGACGATGAAGAGGATGTAGGTGCAGCTACGGAAAACCTAGAATTAGAGGGACGAAACATTCGCTATTTAAAAAAGGGCGAAGGTGGTTCCCCCTTAATTCTGGTTCATGGGTTTGGTGGTGATTTAAATAATTGGCTTTTCAATCATGATGCTTTAGCCGGTCAACATACCGTCTATGCTCTGGATCTACCTGGCCATGGATCTTCGTCAAAAGACGTTGGTGAGGGTACTATAGTTAATATGGTAGAAATTATTAGTGCGTTCATGAATGCTCTTGAGCTTGATAAGGCACATTTGATAGGCCATTCACTTGGAGGCGCAATCGTTCTTAGCATGGCCATTACCTATCCTGAAAAAGCTGCATCTCTTACTCTTATCGGGAGTGCCGGCCTCGGTGAAGAAATTGATGGTGATTACCTAAATGGATTTATAGCAGCCGAAAGACGAAAGGACCTAAAGCCTCATGTTGAAAAACTATTCAGCGACCCCGCGTGGGTAACACGGCAATTAATCAATGATCTTTTATCCTTCA
>CAYRUX010000112.1:0-10954 GCA_964427515.1 uncultured Rhizobiaceae bacterium | reverse complement strand
TAACCTGGGACCAGACGACGGTATGAATTGGAATTTGGAAAGAAAATCGGAGTTAATTCCGGCATATGGGATAACACACCGCCAATAAAATGACGGCATTGTTCACTAATATGATTAAGCTCCTTCGGCGCTGAAAATATGTTATTACCCTCAAAATCTATTAAAGATAAGTGCAAGTGACAGGAGTTTCCCGTCGTACCGTCAAACGGTTTCGCCATGAATGTAATACGACGCCCAATGTTCATTGCCGCTTCTTTTAGAGTTGCTCGAAATAAATGGCTTGAATCCGCAATGTTCTGAATATCGTCGTAACGCATTGTCGCTTCGTATTGGCCAGGGCCCCACTCGTAGTGGCTATTTTCTAATTGGCCATGGGCGGATGCAGCCTCAAGCAAAGCTAACTCTTCAGCTAGGAATTTTGTCCGCTTCTGCATTGAATAACACTGGAATCCCTCATCAATAAGTTCATGCTGTTCATCTAAAAGATAAAACTCTAACTCAGGCGCCGCGTGTGCTTTAAATCCTAGTTTAGTAGCTTGTTCTGTCACCCTCGACAGAACATTTCTGGGACAGCTGTCGACAAGGGAGCCATCAGGCCATACCAAAGTGCCCATGACCTGGGCCGTGCCACCTTCGTGACGAAGCAATCTTAAAGACGAAATATCGGGCTTTAGGATAAAATCACCATAACCCCTGGCTTCAGCATAGTCAGTACCTGGCACGACATTTGCCGGCATATCGAAAGCTAAAACGGTGGCACAAAATGCAACACCATGTTGTAAAGTATGCGGAAACTGCTCTAAAGCAACAGCCTTGCCTCTGGCAACACCACCAAAATCTGTATACTCGACACGAACTCTCTCTATACTGTGGTCATGCAACCACTTCATTACGTCTACTTCTCTGCCAGTAAAATGTATAGGCCATTCGTCGTCTATTGCCATATCTTTATTCTCCCTTGCTTTAGAATCTAAGCAAGATACCGTACTTAGCCTCGTTGCGTCGAGCCCCGGATGAGCGCAAAATCTACTGCGCAAAAATACTTTTTTATAGATATACCAAAATTTTAAGAAAAATTGTCTAAAATTAAAACCTTATCCATTGAGCAAGAATTTATGATATTAAAACAACCTTATAAAGTTTTTGCTCTTTCTATTATTCTAATGTTAATTGGCGGACTTATGTCGCCACTTCGCTTCGCGGTAAATAAAATTGCCGTTGAGGGTGGGCTTTCCCCTATTGCATTTGCTTTTTGGCCAATATTTTTCTCAGGATTATTATTGCTAATAATAGCCTTGCTAAAGGGACACAAAATCCAACTTAGACCTTCCTACATACGTGCATATTTAATAATTGGTGGCTTAATTCTAGCCGGCCCAATGGCAGTTCTAACCTATTTAGCTGATAAGCTACCTCAAGGTATAATAAGTCTAACGGTAGGCTTTGCACCAGTACTTACCTATTTTTTTGCCATCCTACTTAAGGTTGATCAAGTTAAAGCAATTTGCGTTACGGGGCTAATAATAGGACTAGGCGGTATTTTGCTTATTACAATCCCAGATATGAGCCTTCCAGAACACGGAATGGTGGGGTGGTTATTATTAGCTCTACTCGCGCCAGTAGGCTTGGGCCTAGGAAACGTTCTGACTTCCACAATGCGCCCACCTTCCATTCCACTAACTGTACTAGCAGCAGGAATGATGTTATCCGCAGCTACAATTCTATTTGTTCTTATGATTTTAACTGGACAACTTTATTTTTTTTATGGTGCTACACTAGACGTAGTGCTGAACGTTATTTACGCAACAATTTTGTGTTCCCTTTTTTATTTAATGTTTTTAGAAATCGTGCGTCTCTCAGGTCCTGTTTTCTTTTCCCAAATGAACTACTTATCCGTTGCTGCTGGCTTTGGATGGGGAATGATTTTGTTTGATGAAAAATACAGCTCATATGTTTGGGGAGGAGCAAGCTTTATGGCTATAAGTGTTGTACTTCTATCTCTCGGTGCACAGAAAAAATCTAAACCTTTGGGGTAACGGATCTATGCAAATATAGAAATGCCATTTTGGTGGTATTATTAAAATGATAGCGTAATAAACATTCAACCAAATATCTAAGAGAGATAATTACAAATGTCGGAACTAGAAACATCGAAACTTCAAACTGGTGCAACCCCAACGCATATCTCTCTTATGCTCTTAATCGGCATTATATACCCTCTACTTTTTACATTGAACAACTTAGCTGTATCTGCCGGCATTCCAGCGATCGCCTTTACATTTTGGCAAACCCTCGGAGCATCTATAATCCTTTTAACAATTGGCATGGTTAGAAAAGAACTCCCAAAATGGGAATGGCAATATATAAAGGCTTATCTTGTAATTGGCCTCACAGGTATCGCTGCGCCAATCTCATTGTTAGCTTGGTTATCCACAAAATTACCTGTGGGAGTCATTTCTGTAATCGTCATATTATCCCCCCCAATTACCTACGCAATAGCTCTAGGCCTACGTTTGGAAAGATTAAAAGCTTTGAGGCTTGTAGGAATTTTGTTTGGTTTCGGAGGCATTCTACTTTTAATACTACCGGAATTAAATCTACCTCAATCGGATATGGTATGGTGGCTTCTATTAGCCCTTCTTGCTCCAACATCCTTTGCTTTAACAAACAACCTTGCTGCAATAATTAGACCTCCTGATTCCCCAGCAATAAGTTTCTCCTGTGGATTAGTATCAGCGGCCGCAATAATGCTAATACCTGCTATGTTCGTATTTGATCATGTCTATATTATTCCGGATCCTTCTCTCTGGGCTAACCTAGCCATACTTGGTGCCAGTATAATTACCTGCCTCATGTACATACTTTTCTTGGTACTTGTTAAAGCCGCCGGGCCGGTTTTCTTCTCACAATTTAATTATGTTGTCGTCATAGCTGGACTGGGCTGGGGAATATTATTAAAGAATGAAAGCTACTCTCTTAACGTTTGGTTTGCGGCAGTTCTAATGCTTGGTGGAGTTGCTTTTTTAACTTGGTCAAGTCGCCAGAAAAATATTCCCTAGTTTTATTTATCGTACCCGTAAGTACGGGCAACCATTTGTTCTGAATGATCCCCTGCTTTGATAGGTTTATATTTCCATGGATTTTGAGATGTCACGCAGCCAGGCAACCCTTCCACTAATACATCATAGTCCACGCCAAAAAACTGTACTAGAGAATATCGTGCATTATCTGTTGTATTGATTACTCTATGGGCAGTAGATACAAAATAGTCATTAGTCCACTGCTGCATTAAATCTCCTAAGTTCACAGCGAATGTATCAGGAATAGCAGGTAACTCTGCCCAGCAACCATCTCGATCTAACATTTGCAGCCCAGGCACTTCATTCTGCCAGACAGTACTGAAACATTCATAATCAGTATGAGCACCGAGACCGATATGGGAAATTTCAAAATTTTCTCCCTGTGCTGGATAATGACAGACACGTGTGCGCGACAGTGGCTTTGTATATTTTTCTGTAAAGTAGCCTGCTTCTAGTTCTAACGCGAGTTCGAACGCTCGATAAATAAACCGGCCAAGTTCAATTTGGCAATCATAATATGCCGCTAAATCACAACGAAACGACTCCGGATAGGCTGGCCAATTGTTTGGACCATAGAACCGCAGCCCGCGTTGATAATCAGGGTCATCCTCTGGCAGGTCATCAGCCATCTCAATAGCTTCAGAAATATCGCTGCCCTTTAAACTATGGTCTGCTTGAATGCCATTAATTGGAACATACCCCCGATGATTCGGCCAATCTAAATAATAATTTTTCATTTTTTCTTCTACTGGCTGGGCAAAAAATTGTTTCATCGCCACATATGCGCGATCTATAACAGATTTGGGAAACTGATGGTTAGCTATATAAAAGTACCCCGGCCCACTACAAGCCTCGCGCAATTGGGAGGCTAGTGTTCTCTGGTCATCCAAATTATTTGAATAAATCGGCCCAAAATCAATTACAGGCACGTCCTCAGGTTTCATGCGTGCAATCTTCCTGTCATGCATCCCTTTGCGCACCTGAAAAGGGGTATTGATTATATCTTTATCCATTTAATTGCCTTATTCCTAACCTTTAATGTAAAAATAACATTGTTTAAGGCAGTACTTTCCGATCTCGAAATTCCGCGAATAAATTAAGAAACATCTGTTCTGTATCGACTACTTCGGTAAAACCCTTATCAATACGTTTAGCATCTGACATAAGTACGTCCCAAGCTGTATTCATATTAAAATCAAAATAAGGCCAGCCAGCGGTTTGCTCATAAGACAACTTTACTAGATCATACTTCTTAACAATCTTCTCCCAAATATGTCCTTTGTCAGTCATTACCTCCGAAGATATTATACGCTGTGGCATGCCCACCTCCATGCCAAATGCTGCTGCCCAATCAGCCCATATATTTACATATCGGAAACCATCCCCATTAGTTATATTGAATATTTCATTTGCTGCGTTAGGAGAGGTAGCTGCCCACAATGTCATTCGTGCTAACAATCCTGAATCTGTTACTTGATTAATTGCCCCATACCCTCTTAGATCACCAGGGTATTTCAGAGGCATCCCTAATTCCTTCGAAATAGCAGCATATGTACCGAAGCACATTATTAAATTCATTGGATTTCCAACGGCGAACCCACACACCGCCTCTGGCCTTAACACTGACCAGGTCCAAGATTTTCCTTGCTGAAAACTTTTTAGAAAATCTTCCTGCTCATAATAAAAATTTGGGGGCATATGGCGGGAATCTGATTCTTTTGCAGGAGTTTTGAAGGGCCCTAATTGGCGGCCATATGCCTTGTTTCCTTCCTGCAGTACAACTCTCTCCAAACTACCAGAAACAGTCGACATCACTGTTACAGGGTTTGATACTAAAGCAAGGTTTTGCTCGGTATTTGTTGCATCGATGCCACCATAAAGAGCGCAACAAAAGATATGGGTAATATCTTTTAAATGAGATAACTTTTCTTCAGTAAGCGAAACATCTAAAAGGTCACAAGAGATGAAAGTTGCTTTATTTTTCATCTCTTTATCAGGATCACGACGGCTAACAGCCACAATTTCCCATTCACCGCTGGGAGCCATATGGTTGATCAAATTACGACCGATTACTCCTAAGCCGCCAATAACCAGCGCTTTTTTTTGCGCCATGATTTCTCCTGCAAATTTATTTCTTAATTTTTTAGTCCGAGTTTAATATGAAAAGACCGAATTTTATTTTTTGCATTTTTTGACGGTTCAGAATCTCCTGATAACGATTCACAATAAGAATCTATAGCGGCTTCGCCATATGGCCACCACTTATCTAACCAGCCTCGAAGGAATTCGGTATTTTTGTCGTTTTTGCAAATAAAGTTGATTAATGCGTCCGACCAAAGGCGGGACCGGTTACTATCTAAAATTTGTGCATCCGCAAGTTGCCCCAATAAATTGTCGCCACTGTTTCTAGCTATTCTCCCTAATTCCCTCACTAACACCTCATCCAACGCTGGCTTTGCAACAAGGTTAAGAGCAACAAAATGCTCTCCCCAATCATATGCAACCAATACTCGCTCCATCAACTCTCGAAAGCCTGTCCATGCCGGATGGTTTTCCCAGCAATCTCTTTCGCCAACCCCAAAACCTAGTGTTGGATAGCTAAGGGATAGTTCTTTTGTTCTGTACGCCAGTCTTGATAACCAACGCAACTGATCCGCCGTTTGAAACATTGCGCAGTTTTCTATCGTACTTGCAGGAACCATCTGAACCAAATAAGCAGACCCCATTTGAATGGCATGCAGAGGATAACGGGCTGGGGTGTAATTAATGGAAAGAGTATTTAACCATTTCTTACTTAATTTTTTATCGTGCTCGTTCTCATTATATTCATTAAGCAACCCATCAACATATGCCTCTTGACCGTCTTGCATTATATTATAAGTGCGATAAATAAGCTGCTCAGGATCCCGAAACGCATTCCAATCAGGATGTTGCAGAGGGCTACCTTCACGATATTTCAGATACCATTTATTCATTGGAGTCTCAGCTGAGAGAGCCCAAGGAATCTCATCATCTGTACTCCAAAGCAAATTTGTAGACACTACCTCATATTCACTTGGTTTCTTTCGATTCCTGGCAAGATGACTCCAAGTCTTTAACGGTTTTGAGAGGTCAGATAGATCGTTCATAATTTCTCTCCCAATTCACTCGAACCAAACACATCACTAAAATTTCTTTTCAAAGTAAAAACGCATTTGGGTATCAGTGGTTTCAATGCGACCCGCAAACGAAGTCAAATTGACCTCTAATTCTGCCATTTCAATTGCCCGCCCAAGAGTCTCTGATAGGGTGTCTTGACGAATTATACATTCTCCATCTGTTTCAATTCGCACGTAAGCCAAATGATCTTCAATAGAGAACTCTTTATTCGGGTTATCCAATTGAATTGCTTCCACAACGGCGTCAGCTACTTCACCAGCTCGAAGTACCGGGCCAACCGAGTTCTGACCAATCTGTTCGATATCACTCATACATTCCACCAAAATTACACAATATTATAAATTATCCATGGGCAAACTTGGGCTCAATACCTTCTATATCAACTAAGATATTCTGACCGTCAATTTTTACAGGATACTTTGCCAATTCGGCGTGAGTTGGATTGATACCTTTACCCGTTGTTACATTAAATTGCCACAAATGCATGCAACAAGTTAAAACCTCCCCCTCCAATTCCCCATCTACTAAATCTACTTCCTGATGAGGACATATCGCTTGAACGGCTTGCACCTCTCCACTTTCCGTATGAATCAGCAACACTTCTGTGTTTACCACTTCAAAAACTTCCATTTCCCCTTGCCAGAGCTCGTCTAGCGAGCAAACCTTCGTAAACGCCATAATTTTAAGACTTTCCAGATTCGTCGAAATAAATATCTAAACAATCAAAGAACTTGATACCAGCATCGGATACCTTCAAATGACCCGGCCAAGGTGGTGCATCATCGCTATCAGAAGTTGGCCTGACTCTAAGTGCCCTACCTGGCTGATCCGCAACATGCAAACCAACTGAGTGGTAAGCACATGCGTCAGCAAGTTCGTCAATAGTTTGGTCTGGATCAACTTCCACTACTTTGACATGTGCATCATATTGAAAGCGGGAAAGAATTGGAAAATTGCTCATGGCACTACTAACCTTTATATATTATTCAGTTATTCTGCAGCCTGAGCTCTGAAACCATCTATCCAACGGTAATCATAACCATCACGCCCACCTTCGCTTACCACGCCTATACCCATATACTTGAGTACGCCTTCAAGAGTTGGAGGGTCAATTTCTCCTGAATACATTCTGTCAACGATGCTTTCGTGCTCTTCATAACGGGCAGGGTTAGTTGTAAAGATCCACCTACACCGATCAGAGCAGAAATTATACCGTCGACCCTTATGTTCTAATTGCCGTACTCTAGCTTCCCAAGGTTTTCCAGGCCGGCTAGATATAGGAATCTGACACATATTGCAAATTATTGGAATACATTCTGGGTGAGTTTTCTCTTCTCTGTCATTTAAAAGATTTTCAGTAATTACATCCCAATAAGTGCCATAGCTTTCGCTCCAGCCCGGATATTTTTGCTCTAGCCAATCTCTTTCCTTGGGCCCCACGGCTCCTGGCGGATTCCACCAGACTGTGGGTCTCCATGACCAGATTCCACCTTGCTGGTCATGATGATGCGTTTCAATCTGATCTAAGAATATATCCCAATACCATGGGGTATCCAGTCCAAGATCCTGAACCTGTCTTAAAAATTGTCGATTGACCCACTCATGCATAAATTCCTTAAAAGACATATGCCGTTGTTCCAATGGGATGTAATAATCCATTGGGATACCAACCGTAATAGAAAATAGCCTCCATACTCTCCAAAAGCCAACTTCTAAGGACTGCTGAGCTTCCTTCTTTCTTCCATTCCGTATCATTATTTCAACCACAGGTGATCCTAATTGAGCGTGGCGAGCCTCATCAGATTGTATGCTCGTAATAAGGTTTGAGAAGGTAAAGTCACCCATATTAGCAGCGTCGCTGGACAAACCAATCATCTGAAGATTTGTTAGACCTGTCTCAAAAGCGAACGAAACCATTATTGGTCCATTTACAGCATCCTGACACATCATGATATCATCGAATGAATGTCGTCCTCCCAGAACTGCCCAATTTTTGGTATGTTGCGCCTCGTGCGCCCAATCATATTGCCGGTCGAGAGGAAGCAGCTCATGAGGGAAATAGAGTTGAAGCTGAGTATGACGCAACTCATCCATCATCCCAAAAGTCGCCATATTTCGCATTGATGGCGCTGGGCCAAATCGCACCATTCTAGCCTGATACTGACATGCCTGATACTCGGTAAGTGCCACAGCACCATAATGGAGCTTAAGAACACTAGCCCAGCCTTCGTCCACTTCCTCATAGAACTTAGAACGAGAAAGCGCAGCCTTAACTGAATAAGCAGAAGAATCTTTTTCGCGCTGAACCTTAACATATTCCCTATATGAAACTTTGTAAGGCTCATCAAAAGTTTCCCATTCCTCAACAGGGATTCCGTAAGGATCACTCATATTTTCTGGGAAAAGCTCATCTCTAGTAACAAAGGTCGGCGTCCAATTCGTATCACGAGCAATATCGTACCAATCAGACCGATCAAGTAATGCCATTAGCCCCCTCCAAATGAAATATTTTTCATGGGTTTCAAAATAACCAAATTACAAATACCGAAATACTCTAGAATTCAAAACCGTCAAGTATATTCTACGAATCTACTATTATATTGGGTTACATGAGCTTTTGTAAGCCTTTCATTATGGTTCTTAAAATTCAACCCATACCCCATCTAAGATCTCAACTCCGTATAGTCACTGTATAACAATACAGATCGGAACAAAATTAAAAATACTTGGGTAAATCCTAAAAGTTTCGTCAAGGGACTTTTCGCCACTTGACGAATACTAAGCGGTTCGATAATTATTTTCCATAGAAAATAAAATACTGCAATTTTGAAATTATTATTTTCCTAGAGGAGATTAGTGCATGGATTGGGACTTGGCCTTACCACTTCTAGTTTGTTTAGTTACTTTGATATTGTTTGTTGGCATTTATTATTCGGCTAAAAAACTAATAACTGACCCTCGTAAAATGGAAGAGAATGAATAGATTCTTAAATGCATAAAATTAGTTCATACTTCTAAATTATCAATCAATCTTGTTTGACCAAGCCAAACAGCACCCAGTAGCCTCGCACCGTCCTTATAGTTAGAAATTGACTTAAGACTTACTGGATCACAAACATCGAGATAATCAATGTTATCGAATTCGGCGTCAAAGAGACGCTGTCTGCAATTTTGTATTGCAGAGGAAAGATTTTTCCCATCTTTAATTTGATGGGCGGTTTCCAGTAAGTTTTTGTAGAATTTTGGCGCAATACGCCTCTGATGTGAATCTAAATAAAGGTTGCGTGAAGAACAGGCTAATCCGTCATATTCCCTAACTGTAGGAACTCCTAGTATTTCGCAGGATATATTAAGATCCATTACTAAACGTCGAATAACCTGAAGCTGTTGATAGTCCTTTTCCCCAAATACCGCAGTATCGGGTTGACATTGCAGTAATAATTTAGTGACCACCGTAGCAACGCCATTGAAGAAGTTAGGCCTTGACCCCCCCTCCAATCCCTTGCTAGGGCCGGAAACGATAACAGAGGTAGAAAAATCTACCCCGTACATATCGTTTACCTCAGGCATAAAAACTAAATCGACATTTCTGCTATTTAATATATCCAAATCATCCTTCGTGGGGCGAGGATAGTGATCCAAGTCTTCAGACGCTGAAAATTGGGCAGGGTTAACAAATATACTCACTACCACCCTGTCAGATTTATTACGAGCGACGTCAATAAGCGTAAGATGCCCTGAATGTAGCGCTCCCATCGTTGGAACTAAGGCTACTCGCTCTCCAGTTTTCCGAAAAGCTGAGATAGCAGTACGCAATGAGCATACTGTCGTAACAACGCTAGTTTCTTCTTCTGTATTTTTCGCTTGATTACGCTCCACGTCCATTTTTTTCCCTGGAAGATATTGCTGCTAATCTCGGAACTTTAGATTCACTTTTTGCACAGTGATCTTCGGTGGGGAATTGTCGGCTGAGAACTTCCTTTTTATACTCCTCAATTACCTTCTCAAAAGACTCACCTAGTTCAGCGTAACGTTTTACAAAACGTGGTTTAAATTGACCACTGAGACCGACCATATCCTCTGTAACTAGAATTTGGCCATCACAAGCTGGCGATGCACCTATCCCAATAGTGGGAATTTTTAATACCTCTGATAAGGATCTTGCTAAAGGCTCAACTGTGTTCTCAATCACAATCGAAAAAGCTCCGGCATCAGCAATACTGACTGCATCATCTCGTATTCTGCGGGCGTCATCAACTGTTCTACCTTGCACACGGAATCCACCTGCTGCATTCACAGATTGAGGCATCAATCCAACGTGGCCCAGTACTGGAATACCTCTTGAGGTCAAAAACTGCACTGTTTCCGCCATTTCAACCCCACCTTCCAGCTTTACACCATTACAACCAGTCGCCGCTAAAACACGTGCTGCAGACTTAAAGGCAACCTCAGGTGACTCTTGGTAAGATCCGAAAGGAAGATCAACTATTACGCATGCTTTTTCTGTAGCCCGAACCACAGCCGAGCCATGAGATATCATCATATCTAGGGTAACCCCTACGGTCGTTTCCATCCCATAAATTACCATACCAAGCGAGTCACCAACTAATATCATGTCCACATGACTATCAAGAATTCTTGCAGTTGGCGCACTATACGCTGTGAGACTTACTATGGGTCTGTTGCCCTTTAAATGCGATATATCTCGGATATTT
>CAYRUX010000111.1:0-12856 GCA_964427515.1 uncultured Rhizobiaceae bacterium | reverse complement strand
CAATGTTAATTAGAGCGGCGGGTAGTCCATCTCCAACACCAATCTTATCCATATAAACATCGGGAGCATTTAGAAAACCACCTTCTTCAGCCATTGCTAGTACGGCAAGTGCGTTTGGAGCACCAGTTGCACAAATGGTCGTACCTTCCAGAGGATCAAGAGCAATATCTACCTTAGGCCCATTTCTAGTTCCTACCCTTTCGCCAATATAAAGCATTGGAGCTTCATCGCGCTCTCCCTCTCCGATTACAACAGTTCCATCTATATCAAGAGCATTCAATGCTGATCGCATTGCATCAACTGCCGCCTGATCTGCCGCAACTTCATCGCCTCTTCCGGTAAGCAATGAAGCCGCACGTGCAGCTGATTCAGTTACACGAACTGTTTCCAATGCCAAATTTCGGTCTAACGACGGCGCCTCCACCATATATATACCTCTTAATGAAAATGAGTATTCTCTATTCTAAATGTGCAATTCTAAACATACGAGGACTTTCTATTACCGAACTAAGTTCAGCAATCGACCCAAGTGCGCGCAAAATTGTACTTTCTTTTGCAAGATGAGTAGTTAGTACAACAGGCACGGCTTCTTCATCTTCATGGCTATGCTGTATCATTGCATCCACTGAAACATCTAAATCACGAAGCCTGCTAGTTATATCGGCTATGACACCTGATTGATCTAGCACCGTCAATCTAATGTAATAGCGTGAACACCGGTTTTCTGCATGTGTTTTTAGTTTGTTATTTAGCTGAGAAACAGGAACTGCAAATGTTGGAAGAATCACACCCCTTGCAATATCCATTAAATCCGCCGTGACGGCAGAAGCCGTAGGTAATGCTCCTGCACCCGGCCCTTCAAACGTAGTTGTCCCTACGTAATTGCCTTTAATAACAACAGCATTTAATACCCCACCAACTTTAGAAATTGCACTGTATTCCGGAACCATGCATGGATGTACGCTCTGGTCAACACCCTCATCACTCGATTTAGCAATGGCCAACAGTTTAATGCGGTATCCGAGTTCCACAGCATATTGCATATCAAGCACACTAATATCTCTAATACCTTCAGTATGCACTGAATCCAAGTCAACTGGACAACCGAACGCTAGGCTGGTCAGCATTGCTAGCTTATGGGCAGAATCAATCCCATCAATATCGGTAGACGGGTCTGATTCCGCATACCCTAGTTCCTGAGCTTCTTTCAATACGTCTTCAAAATTCTGGGAATTCTTTTTCCCAACACCCTCATGCATTTTCGTAAGTATATAGTTACATGTGCCGTTTAATATACCGTATATGCTAAAAACATTATTTGCACATAACCCTTCTCGAAGCGTTTTAATTATTGGGATCCCTCCTCCAACAGCAGCCTCATATCCAAGATGGACACTTGATGCTTCAGCTAGTTTCGCTAGTTCTATACCGTGTTGTGCCAATAACGCTTTGTTGGCTGTAACTAAATGTTTACCTCTAGCAAGAGCTAATTTAGAAAGGTTGAAAGCAACACCATGCATTCCCCCGATTAGCTCACAAACAACATCAACCTCCGGATCCTCAGCCAGAGCAATCGGATCATCAAACCAGCGATACCTACTAATATCCGGTCCACTTATACGTCTGGAATTTTTGGCGCTGACAGCTACCACTTTTAATTTTTTACCGCAACGATTCTCGAATACTGAATTTTGTTCCTCAAGAAGACTCACTAACCCACTACCAACTACTCCAAGCCCGGCCACACCAATTCTAAGGGTATCATGCATGGCGCCCCCCTATCCAATATATAACTTTAATAAGAAAGTATAAGACATTGAAAATAAATGATTTTTTATATCAAAAATTTGAATAAACAAGTTTAGTATTCAATATATATATCAGCACGACGATTCTCTGATTCGCTGGACGGCATATGCTCGCGAGATAGTTGCTCTCTATCAGAACGCGCCATTATAATTATGGAATCCGCTGGTATGCCCAAACGTGCTAACGAAATAGCAGTGTTCTCCGCTCTATCCATTGAAATATTAAAATTTACCCACTGATGGCTATCTGGATCCATCTCTCGGGTGCGCTGACTTGCATGACCGATTACCCTAACTATCCCACCAAATTGTTCGTAGAATTTAACAACTTTTTTTAGAATAGCCCTGCCCGAACCACCTATGGATGCTGAACCAACAGCAAAAGGGATACTTGCCACCTGAAACGACAAACTCGCCTGCTCGAGACTATCTTCTGTCGATTTAGCTAGCTGAATTCTATTTTTTAGTAACAGAATTTCATTTTGTTTCGACGAACCATCAAAGTTCTCAATATTTAACTTTTCTACTTTTCTCAGAGTTGGCTTGCTGACTACTTCTATATCATTTCGCCTGAATTTATCTTTAAATGCAGCTGCCCCCGAAGACTCAAAAGCGTGATCAAAAATTTCACGAAATTTGGAAACCTCCATTATACCGTTCTGATTTCCCATCCCAACTGAACGCACACCTTTATTTCCTTTGTTGACTCTTATTCTTTGAACTTTAGATATATTCTCTTGTTGAAGAACAGCATTTGACGCAGATTCTACACTGATAATTCGCCTCTCTTCAGCTAGGCTATTGTCGGTTACTGTCTTTGAAGATTGTCTAGATATAACATTGTCTTGACGTTGTGAATTGTCTTGATCAGTATTCGAGTCATAATATTCAGGGATCTTAGAAAGTTTATCTCCGCTAGTTGCGTAGCTACTACGCAATACTTCATTGGTATACTTAGCATGCTCCCTATCAGCAACTAATCCCTCAGTTAATTTCTCTAAATCTTCAACTGTTGAAGAAGAACGTGGACTCTCAGGTACCTCACCTAAGGTTGGAAATGCATCATCTTCAATTGCCTCGACAGTTTCAACTGGTACTGTTGAACCATTCGTTTCTTCACTTAGACAGTTTTCAACAGTGCCCCCAGAAAAAACACATGACAAAGTTCCTTCTTCTCCAACAATGCCTGACACCCCGTCAGCCATATCATCCAATACCGACGTACAGGAGACTGTGCAAACTAGAAGAACCGGAAGACATATCGCTTTAACAAACCGCGAACTTTTAGTAAATTTAATTAAACAAATACGCATTAATTTCCTTGCCATTCGAGCGAATTAACAAAGCCTGTAATTTATGTCTATACATATCTTTTTTAATATCGTAGTTACGCCACATATTAGCGTTTTAAACTTATATACAAAACCATAAACGGCACCTAAGACATTAAATACTAATAAATTTTATACTTAGATAGATAAAAATTATCCTTAGAGTTAACTATCTTTTCTGGTGTAATCTAACAGGTTATTTATCTAATACCTAACTGTATTCCTGTGCTCTAACTACATAATTTGAAACTATACGGGATATTTCCTCAGTCTCTTCTGAACTGACATGACGCAGAAACTTGGCTGGACGACCAATCCACAGCTCTCTTTTCTTTATACGTTTATTTGGTGTGACCAGAGAACCAGCCGCCACCCAAGCACCCGTCTCAATAACCGAATAATCCATCACCGTAGAACCCATACCAATCATACATGCATCCTCAACGATACACGCGTGCAACAAACACTTGTGCCCTACAACAACATTGTCACCGATGAGAGTGGCACCATTATCACTAGAAGTGTGAATGATTGTTCCATCCTGAATATTTGTACGTATTCCAATTTTAATGTTATTCACGTCTCCGCGGACAGCACAATTAAACCATAAGCTTGAATGAGGTTTCATCACAACGTCACCAATCACGCTACTACCTGGAGCAATATAGACACTTGGTGCAACACGAGGCCAGATACTTCGATAGGGAATAATATTAGCGCCTGGATTATTCACTTTAATAATTTATGGAGATAGCGGTAACTGTAGGAGGCCAGCAGTCTCAGGAATTCCAAACATTAAGTTCATATTTTGCAAAGCCTGGCCTGATGCTCCTTTTATCAAATTATCAATTGCTGTTAATATTATTATTCTGTTTGATACTCTATCATTAAATACACCAATTAGGCATTTGTTAGAACCTTTTACCATTTTCGTGTTTGGAACAACACCTTCCGAGGTAATATGAACAAATGGTTCACCTTCGTAGTGTTGCAACAAATTCTCTCTAAGATGCGTAAATTTAGTTCCTTCAGTTAAATTCAAATAAATAGTGGACAGAATACCTCGATTCATAGGGATAAGGTGCGGTGTGAAGCTAACCTTAATTTGTGTATTTGCAGCTTCTGACAAACCCTGATCAATCTCTGGAGAATGCCGGTGTGAGGCTATATTGTACGCAGAAACACCCTCTCCAACCTCAGTATAGAGGCTTGAGGTTTTAAGCTCACGACCCGCACCGCTTACTCCAGACTTTGCATCAATAATAATATTAGTTTCAATTTGGCCTTCTACAAGTAACGGGATCAAAGCTAATTGTGGCCCTGTTGGATAACAACCAGGATTGGCAACTAAACGAGCACTTGACACCGACTCCCGGTTCAACTCCGTCAATCCATACACTGCCTGTTTCTGAAACTCTATCGCCCGGTGTTCACAATCATAATACTCTGCATATTGATTTTTATCTTTGAGTCGAAAATCAGCAGCTAGGTCTACAATTTTTATATTTTTTGGAAGGCATGGTATAACTTCTTGGGAGGCTCCATGCGGCAAGCAGCAGAAAATTGCGTCCAAATTGGAATAGTCAGCGTTCTCTAAGGAAACAAAATTTGGCAAGTCTAAATCCGATAGATGCGGGAAAACCTCCTCTACAGTGTTCCCAGCCCTCCTATCTGCAGACAACATCTCGATCCTCATCTGGCTATGAGCTGAAATCAACCTCAACAGCTCACCACCAGTGTATCCACTAGAACCTAATACTCCAACTCGGATCATAAGACTCCCACTTCCGCAAAGAATGCTATACGCAGCACATTTTTAACATAACAGAAGGAAATACGATTCTTATATAGCTAACAAACGTCTGGTATTATTGAGACATCTGTCGCGTAATTACCCCTTAGGCCATTTATCAAAAATAATAAATTGGTTAAATTTAGCGCTTGGAGAATTGGAAACTACGCCTTGCCTTTGCCTTACCATACTTCTTACGTTCTACCACCCGGCTATCACGAGTAAGAAAACCGCCAGATTTTAACACCTTACGCAATTCCGGCTCTCGCGCAACCAGTGCTCTTGCCAAACCATGCCTAACCGCACCAGCTTGACCCGACAAACCACCTCCACCAACGGTACAAATAATGTCATATTGTTCATTCCTATTCGCGACATCAAAAGGTTGATTAATGATCATTCTTAATGCAGGTCGTGCAAAGTACACCTCAACCTCTCGGCGATTTACAACAATCTTACCTGTTCCTGGTTTAATCCAAACTCTCGCTACTGCATCTTTACGCTTACCCGTCGCATAAGTACGGCCTTTAGAATCTATTTCTGGCTCTGGCATCTGCACCAGCTCAGTTTGTGATTCTGAATTGGATCCCAGTTCACTTAAATTATCCAGTGTGCGTACATTTTCCTCAACCACGGTTAGAAACCCTTATATTTTTTTCATTCATCATAGATATATTAAGAATTGTAGGCTGTTGTGCCCCATGCGGATGGTTTGGCCCCGCGTAAACTTTCAAATTTCCAATTTGCTTTCGGCCAAGCGGTCCTTTAGGAATCATTCTTGCAATAGCTTTCGAAATTAATTCCTCAGGTGTTGAACTGGAAAGTATATCGCTTGCTGTTCGGGCTCGAATCCCACCGGGATAACCCGTATGGTGGTAATAAATCTTACTTTCTAATTTATTTCCACTTAGCCTTATCTTCTCAGCATTTATAACTATAACATTATCACCGCAGTCAACATTTGGCGTATAATTAGGCTTGTGCTTACCGCGAAGTCTGGTAGCAACAACCGTAGCCAGTCTTCCGAGAATTATATTCTCTGCATCAACCAGCAGCCAATCCTTCTTTATATTCTTTAAAGAAGCCATATAAGTTTTCATAGTGTAGTTTAACCATCAATTAGTGTTAGCGGGATCTTTAAGAAAAGAGTAATTGGCCAGTATGCAAAGAATTTTGACGTCGTCAAGGGAAAAGCTCTTTAATATCATTTATTTAAGTGGAGGTATTATGGTAGTGTGCTTACGACGCTTTGCAGGCTGGCAGTTGATATAATTTTTGGTGTATACATATTTGGCTCTAATCTACAAAGAAGGTTTGGAAATGACATCACCAACTTTTGATCAAACAAAGCTAAACCAAGAATTGTTGGTTTCTGACGTGGAGGGTGTGACCCGCTTGACGCTCAATCGACCGGAAGCTGGCAACAGTCTATCAACCAACCTCATAGGTTTACTGCAAAATCAGTTGAATGAAATAGCCAAAACACCATCTGTACGGGTGGTGGTTCTTGAGTCCACGGGTGACACTTTTTGCGCGGGGCATGATTTGAAAGAAATTAGAGCTAATCATGACAGAAACTACCACGAAGACTTATTTAAACAATGTAGCCATTTCATGATGAGCATCATCAAATTACCACAACCTGTTATAGCTAGAGTACAGGGACTTGCAACGGCAGCTGGATGCCAATTAGTTGCTTCCTGTGATTTAGCTATAGCATCTAATAAGGCCAGATTTTGCACACCTGGCGTTCACATTGGCCTATTTTGTTCAACGCCAATGGTTGCGCTTAGCCGAAATATTACAAGGAAATCTTCAATGCAGATGCTTCTAACAGGTGAAGAAATCAATGCAGAAGCAGCAGAGAAAATTGGTCTTATAAACTGCTCGGTAGACCATAACGAATTGGACATGATAATTAATTCATACTGCTCAAAAATAAAAAATAAATCGAGGTTAACATTAGCAATAGGTAAGGAGGCCTTTTATCGACAGTTAGAAATGGGACTTAGTGATGCGTACGAATTTACCAGTGAAGTAATGACAAAAAATATGATGGCAAGAGATGCGGAAGAAGGCATAGACGCGTTTCTCGAAAAGCGTGAACCCGTTTGGAAGGGGGAATGATATAATCGAAATGGAAAAGACTTACACGCAAACTAGCAGTCAGGCATTGGCCTACTTAAAACGACACAACAATTATCCTGATGAATTATTACGTAACATCCTAAAGAACTCTCGAACGCTAGCATTTATTGGTGCAAGTGGTGACTGGAAAAGACCCAGCTTTTTTGCCATGAAATACTTGTTGAAAAAGGGTTATAAAGTAGTACCCATAAACCCTAACCGTGTAGGTGAAGTCATTCTTGGTCAAACCGTATTTGGAAACATCAGCGAGTATCCTGATAAAATAGATCTAGTTGATATTTTTCGTAACTCGGAGGAAGCATACCGGATCACCGAAGAGGTTATTAAGTACAAGGAGCAGAAAAGTATACAATATCTGTGGATGCAGTTGTCGGTCCGTAACGACAAGGCGGCAGAAATAGCTGAGGAATCTGGTATGACAGTAATAATGGATAGATGTCCTAAAATTGAGTTTGCACGACTTTCGGGGGAATTAGGCTGGAGCGGTATAAATACGGGAATGATTTCATCCAAAACCTTCAGAGCTCCACGTTCGGAATAATACAAATATATAAGGGCTCATGGATAAAATGAATAAACGGCAAGATTTTGAAGAACAAAAAGAATTTGGCATTGAAACTCTCGCGGTTCATGCCGGAGCTCAACCCGATCCCACTACGGGAGCACGTTCAACACCAATATTCCAAACAACCTCTTTTGTTTTTGATGACACGGAACATGCCGCCGAATTATTTAACCTACAAACCTTTGGTTACATTTATTCACGTTTGACAAATCCTACAGTTGCCGTACTTGAACAACGCATGGCTGCTCTCGAGGGTGGCCGAGGCGCGGTTGCCGCTGCAAGCGGTCATGCGGCTCAATTTTTAACGGCAGCCACACTAATGCAATCGGGAGATGAGTTTTTAGCCTCACGGAATTTATATGGGGGGTCGCTAACGCAGTTTGGAGTAAGTTTCGCAAAACTTGGTTGGAAATGTCATTTTGTTGACCCAGTTAAACCCGAAAATTTTGCGGAGGCCATGACAGACAAAGTAAAATTTATTTTCTGTGAAAGTCTTTCAAACCCCGGGGGAATAGTTTTAGATATTGAAAAAATAGGCGAAATTGCGCGTGCATCTGGAATACCTTTGGTAGTGGATAATACTCTTGCATCTCCATATTTATGGCGCCCCTTTAATTGGGGGGCAGATATCGTCCTACATTCAACTACAAAATTTATTGGTGGTCATGGAAATACAATAGGGGGAGTTATTGTTGAGTCAGGTAAGTTTAATTGGTTTCAAAATGATAAATTTCCCTCTTTGACTCAGCCAGACCCATCTTATCACGGTCTCATTTTTGGTGAAACGTTTGGTGATTTTGCTTTTACAATGAAAACCCGAGCAGTGGCATTGAGGGATTTTGGGCCCACATTAACACCAATAGCTGCATGGAACTTGCTTCAAGGTGTTGAAACATTACCATTACGCATGGATCGCCATTGCCAAAATGCCCAGGCTGTCGCTGAATATTTAGAAAACCATTCAAAAGTTTCCTGGGTTTCCTATCCAGGCCTTAAAAGCAGTCCGTATCACGATTTAGCAAATAAGTATCTATCAAAGGGGTGTGGGTCAGTTTTTAGTTTTGGACTGAAAGGTGGATACGAAGCTGGAGTTATGATTGTAGACAAAGTAAACATCTTTTCACACCTAGCCAACGTCGGTGATACAAGAAGCCTAATAATTCATCCTGCGTCCACGACACACCGTCAACTTACCGAGAAACAACGGAGCGCCTCTGGTATCGGTTCAGATATGATTAGACTATCTGTTGGAATTGAGACTATAGATGATATTTTGAACGATTTGGATCAAGCGTTAGAGTTAATATAATAGATTTTATTACTCCATGTTTATAATTGGGTATAATTGGGTATATATATTATTTGCAATGTGTAATTGTTCAAACTGCTAAAAATGATTAGATTCTCGAGTAAAGTTGTCATAATAAATTCGTTTTTGTTTGGAAGCATATGCTAGCAACCAAGATAGAGGTGCCTTGATGCAAGTCATTTTAGCGGAACCTAGAGGATTTTGTGCCGGAGTTGAACGCGCAATTGAAATTGTTGAACGTGCAATTGAGGTATATGGCCCGCCTGTTTATGTCCGACACGAAATTGTCCACAATAAGCGTGTGGTTGCGGGATTGAGAGAAAAAGGGGCAATATTTGTTGAGGAAGTAAGTGAAATTCCTGAAGGCGCGGTAACAATATTTAGTGCACACGGCGTCTCAGAAGACGTTGAATTGCAAGCAAGAAAGAGAGGGCTGCCAGTAATCGATGCTACGTGCCCCCTAGTAGCAAAAGTACATGATGAAGCACAAGGCTATGAAATTGACGGTAAGGAAGTAATTCTAATTGGCCACGAGGGACACCCAGAAGTAGAAGGAACTAGCGGTAGATTGAAAAAAGGGCCACAGATAGTTGCAACTCCAGAAGAAGTTCAATCTCTAAAGGTGCATGACCCGGACAAGGTCGCTTACGTAACTCAAACCACCTTAAGCGTAGACGATACACGAGATGTCATTGAATCACTTAAAGGTCGCTTTCCAAGCATCTCAGGGCCCGATGTAAAAGATATATGCTATGCTACACAGAACCGACAAGCAGCGGTTAGAGCGTTGGCTGAAAATGTGCAGTTAATATTGGTAGTTGGCGCTCGCAATAGCTCTAACTCACATAGACTTCGCGAAATTGGTGAAGAAATGGGTGTCCCCTCCTATCTAATAGAGGATGCTACTGATCTAAATAATGGTTGGTTTGAAGGCGTTGAAAAAGTGGGAGTAACTGCTGGAGCATCTTCCCCAGAACAATTGGTGAGAGAACTATTTGCCAAACTTAAAGAATTTAGTGATGTTACACTGACCTTTCAGAACGGAATAGAGGAACGTGTGCGTTTCAAACTACCCTCAGAGTTAGTTAGAAGTGGTGAGGATGGTCGAACTCCCGCTCGCGATAAAGATTGTAGAGTCTAAGAATAGTGAAAGAAACGTCCGCATTTACTTAAGTTCCTAGAGGCAAATTAATATGTCAGTACCATTAATTCAAAAAGTACGGGTTGGGGCTTATGTTCTGTCAAAGCGCTTAAAAGGGGTTAAAAGATACCCGTTGGTGCTTATGTTGGAACCTCTATTTAAGTGCAACTTAGCCTGTCCAGGCTGCGGAAAAATCGACTATCCGTCTGAAATTTTAAACAAGCGATTAAGTCTAGAACAATGTCTTGAGGCTGTTGATGAATGTAATGCTCCTATTGTCTCTATTCCTGGTGGCGAACCCCTAATTCATCCGCAAATGAAAGATATAGTGAAAGGCATTATAGCCCGAAAAAAATTTGTTTACCTATGTACGAATGCACTCTTGTTAAGTAAGAAGTTGGATCAATATACACCAAGCCCTTACCTAACTTTTTCAGTTCACCTTGACGGGCTCGAAGTGAATCACGACAAGGCAGTGGATCAACCAGGCACCTTTCAACGTACCGTTAGAGCTATTAGAGAGGCTCAAAAAAAGTGTTTTAGGGTAAATATAAATTGTACACTCTTCGATGACCAAACCGCTCAAGACGTGTCTGAATTTTTTGACTTTGCCACTAAAGATTTGAAAGTAAACGCTATCACCGTTTCCCCGGGATATTCATATGAAAGAGCTCCAGATCAAGAACATTTTTTAAACCGTTCAAAAACTAAATCACTTTTTCGCCAAATTTTTACCCTAGGTCAAGGAAAGAATTGGCAATTTAGCCAATCGAGTTTATTTCTGAATTTTTTAGCGGGAAATGAGACATATGAATGCATGCCGTGGGGGAATCCAACCAGAAATATTTTTGGCTGGCAAAAACCCTGCTACCTTCTCGGCGAAGGTTATACAGAAACATTCCACGAGCTTATGGAAGATACTGCCTGGGATGCGTATGGAACTGGTAAATATGAAAAATGTGCTGACTGCATGGTTCATTGCGGTTATGAGGCAACGGCAGTTGAGCATACACTATCAAACCCTTTTAGGGCGATGTGGATTAATTTATTTGGGGTACGCACTAAAGGAGCTTTTGCTCCAGAAATTGATTTAAATCATGCTAGACCAGCTGAATATGTGTTTGAAACTCACGTTGACAAAGTAATCTCGAATGAACACCCTGAGAACCATAAATTTTCACCTGAGAGATTCGAAGAGCGGGAGGCTCATTCTAGCAGCATTACTTAACGCTTTAAACGCAATTCTCGAATCATACCAGACAGAAAGTAGGTCTGGTAATTCCCAGGGTCTCAAGCAAACTTCAGCAATTACACCACTGTAAGAGGTACGGCCTTTATCAGTAAGTGACTTCAATGCACATTTTGGAATGTATCTATTAGAAGGATCGCACACCACACGTAAAACAATAAATGGAATACCTGCCGAATTGGCAACCTTAGCTATCACATGACTTTCCATATCACAGGCTAAGCAACCAGTCATTCCAAACATTCTAATCTTATCTCTGGGAGTTGTAATAGCCTTATCCACTCCCATTATAAGCCCACGCGTTACTTCAACGTTCAATAAACCTAATAATTTACGATTTAACCCCTTATCAGTATCAAAAATTATACCTACTGAATCTATATTTTTGATTGCACTCTCATGAGAATTAGCTAGGTTTGAGGATTCGCGAAAACTAAAAATATCTCCCAAATCACTCATCGTTGATACTTTTTTTTCTCCAAAAATTGATGGTTCTGCTAAAAGAACTTGGTCTGCTAGGATTAATGACCCTGGACCGAATCGTGGATCAAGGCCTCCTGCCAATCCTATACTTATTAACACCTCTGAGCCGGAAGATATTAACCGTTCGGCGACTTCTTTGGTTTTTTTTGTGTTTGCTCCAGAAATACCTATTTTATTTTTGATGCCAGCCAATTTTAAACACCGGGCTTCATATTCAAAACCGCAAATTAACGATGCATTATGAAGGCTATCAATAGTTTTCATAAGGAGCTCTACTCAAATTCCATAATCAGGCTTATCATTATTATTTTTATCTTTAAGGAAACGATATCGTGCGATAGCCCACAGAGGAAAATAAGAACTATATCCATGATATTTCAGATAAAATACCCTTGGAAAACCCACCGCAGTATATTCATCTTCATGCCATCTAGATCCATTCCGTGGAACTTTTAAAAGAAAATTTATTCCTCTGTTTACTGCTTCCGAATTCAATTCCCCTGCAGCCATAAGAGCTAAGAGGGCCCAAGCGGTTTGTGAGGGCGTGCTAATCTTTGTAAAAGATGCTTTGGAACGGTCTGGATAATAACTATCACCAGTTTCTCCCCAGCCACCATCAACTCTCTGAATGCTTTCTAGCCATTCTACGGCCTTGCCAACTGTCGATGACTTCGACTCTATACCAGCTGAACGTAAAGCTGATAGTACGGACCAGGTTCCATAAATATAATTCGTACCCCACCGACCAAACCATGAACCATTCTTTTCTTGTTCATTAACCAGATAATCAACTGCCCTTTTTATTACAGAGTGATTATCCTGATATTCAATTTGTGTAAGAAAACTTAAACATCGAGCAGTCACATCAACCGTAGGAGGATCAAGTAAAGCACCATGATCAGCAAAAGGTATATGATTTAAATAGAATCTCTGATTTTCCGCATCAAAAGAACCCCATCCTCCATTTTTACTCTGCATACCCTCAATCCAAGCAGCAGCTAACCGTATCTGTTGTTCGTATTTTTCTTTG
>CAYRUX010000110.1:0-6338 GCA_964427515.1 uncultured Rhizobiaceae bacterium | reverse complement strand
AGTTAATTGGTTATGTCCCCTGTATTCTCTGTGCTTAGTTGCACTGTAGTGTACCGGGGAACAAAAAAAACCGGGTTGTCTCAGACAACCCGGTTCTTTTTTGCTCTGAAACAAGCGTTACTGTGTAAAATTAAATTGTGGTATCATTGTTACCCACCACGGAACACCTTAGGCTGCGGCTAACACTACGGCAGCTACGAGTGCTTTACCCGTAGAGAGAACAGAGGACGATTCTTTTTTCGTTTCAGATTCTGGAGTGCTCATATTACATGCGCCCCTCAAATAATTATCCGGATATTTAGAATCATCCATTAATTCCTTCAAATATTCAAGTGGTAGTTGTTATCCCCTGTTCTTAGGATCCATTACAAAATGCACTTAGTTGGCAAATATCATGATCATGTATCTAGGGAATTGCATCAAAAATATGCTTTTAATATCAATGTTTTGGTGCGATGGCATCACGAATCTTAGAGAAATTACCTTTTGGCCTTGAAGGGGTTGGTAGAGCTTCGATGAATGGGAATAGTTCCGTTTTTGCGATTTCATAAATCCTACGTAATTCTTTTACTGGATCAGCATTTTCGTCGACTCGAAGGTCAACGAGTGGAACGGTCTGCTGATTATGGACAAGTAAGGCCGCAGACTGCCGGCCTCTTTTGTCGCCACCAGCGTTCTGTCCTGCTTCGAGTGAGCGTAATAATCGCTCAGATAAATCAAGAGTTCTATTTGAGGTTATGATTTTTTGCATTGCAACGAGAGTATTCTCATCAACTAGCATGTTGCCTTGAATACTATAATTTTCCCCGGACTTGTGACCGGTCCACTGATCAGTGCTAGATCCGGTAAAAGCGGCAGAGCCACCTAAAGAGTCTACTACACCAACCTGTCTCAATTCAGCATCTACTTCATTATTCATGACATTACTTAGTGCATCTTTAGCTGGCTCGCCTTTAGAAAGCCGGTCTAATATCAACGGGCCTAATTCCGGATTAACCCAGGCTTGGGTACACACTGCTCCAACCCCGTGGCGGATAAATGGGCACAAACTACCAACTGCAGGGACTTTTGTGGATACCGCAATACCAAAGATGTTTTTAGAGGGATCGCGTGCGATAACTGAAAATGTAGACAATCTTAGTGGCATAAAAATTCAGAATATTAATTACGACTGGTTGTAGGGAAGAAAAGGCGAAAAATGTTTGCAATTCCCGGATTATAGTTAACTCTTTTAATCTATATCGTTCAATTGTCGATTGCCATGGATTAAATATAATTTGGAGCAATAAAATGCGAACACGCGTAGGTATGATTACGCCATCTCTAAATACGGTAGTTGAGCCGATAACGTATGGTATGTTGGTAAACTTACCTGAAATAACAGTTCATTTTACTCGCGTGAGTGTAACCAGTGTATCTTTAGACGAGCAATCTGACGCTCAATTCGCTGAACAGCCAATGATTGATGCGGCTAATTTACTAATCGATGCAAAGGTGGATGTAATATGTTGGAATGGTACATCGGGTGGTTGGCGTGGTTTAAAAGAGGATGCAGACCTATGTGCGGCAGTTAGTGATGCTGTTAACGTACCTGTTACAAGTGCAAGTCAGGCTATTGTGAGTGCCTTTAAACAGTCGGAAGTGACCCGTTATGGGTTGGTGACCCCATATTTTGGAGATATGCAAAATCAAATAATTTCTAATTATTCCAATATGGGCTTTGAATGTGTAGGGGAAGCGCATCTTAATCATAGTGATGGCTTTAGTTATGCAGGGATAGATGAAAAAGTATGGGCTTTAAATATAAAGAGGGTTGCTGAATCTAAACCACAGGCAATTACTACCATGTGCACAAATATTGATTGTGCGCGTTTAGCACATGATTTGGAGAAAGAAACGGGAGTTCTCTTGATTGATAGTGTATCTGCTACTCTGTGGGCAGCTCTAAAGTTGGCAGGCATTGATCCTTCTTTAGTTAGAAGCTGGGGTGATATTTTTCGGTTAAATTAGACATAATTTATTGCTGTAAAATGTTTCGCATATCCTTAATTGTTATCTATTGGGCGGTATTTATTAGCGCTTGTTCAACCGCTTCCAAAGTCAGTTATTCTGCCGACTCATCGAACGTAGTTGAATGGCTAAGACATCTTGCAGAGACGGGACACTCGGAAGCCAGAATAATTTTATTAGATCAGGCAACTCAGGGTTATTCAGAGGCTCAATTTGTGCTTGGCGTGCACTATTCCGATGGTATAGGGGTGCCACGAGATATGATACAAGCACGCCATTGGTACAAATTAGCTGCAGGTCAAGGACATGAGGCGGCTTTGGAGAGTTTAGTTTTTCTTGCATCTGGAGGAGACGCCGCTGCACTGCATATCATAGGCGTACTTAGACGCGACGGTGTGGAATCCTCCCGCGATCTACCGAGTGTTAGAGAAGCATTCCAAGGTGCCGGGGCGTTAGGGTATATACCGGCTATATATTCAGAAACAGAGCAAATGCTGAAAACTGGTGATGAAAATTACGGTAGCGTAAGGGTAATTAGAAAATATCGTCAAATTGTTCGTTTATCATTTAAACAATTGGAATACCCTGAGGTAGGAAGCTTATTGTTAAGTTTTGTTAGCAAAAATGATTTTCATAAAAACCGTGCTCTAGCCCAGTACGCAATGGGTATGATATATTACTACGGTCTCAATGATATTGGTCAGAGCTTTGCAAACGCTGTAAAGTGGTTTAAGCGAGCTGCCCATTCCGATTTAGCGGATGCACAGTATGTTTTAGGGTGCTTATACGAATTGGGGCGAGGTGTTTCCCAAGACAGGATTAGAGCTAGACAGTGGTATGAAAAATCAATGGCTAACGAAGACAAGGCTGTAAAAATTATAAGTGTATGTAGTAAAAATTTAATTAATGGGAGTGCTAATAATGGCAAGTTTTAAAGTAACAGCGACAAACCATACTAGCTTTACAGTTTCAAATCTTGATCGCTCTATCAGTTATTTTTGTAGTGTTCTTAACTTCAAATTGTTAAACCGTAGTACCCGTGATCCAAACTTTATAGAGCGCGTTGTCGCTATTCCGGGAGCAGTGATTGAGGTTGCGTATCTTCAAGCCCCTGGTCACAGGTTAGAATTAATAGAGTACTCGGGTCCGGCTGACCGGAATCGCGTGGAGTCCCGGCCGTGTGACTCAGGATTCGCACATATTGCATTTGATGTAGATGATATTGACGCAGCAATAACAGAGTCCAAACCTTTTGGTGTCATACCGCTTGGCCCTCCACAGGATCTAAATAGGGGGCCTAATAAGGGAGGGCGTGTTGTTTATACAAGGGATGAAGATGGTATTACCGTCGAATTTATCCAACCGCCAACTAGCTGATTTGTCTATAGGATCGAATCACATTTTTTTCCAATCATGAGATTGTTCAAAAGCAAACGCTGCTTTATAGATCGAAGTTTCATCAAAATGTTTTCCTACAATCATTAAACCGACCGGCAAATCGTTGCTAAGGCCGCAGGGTATGCTGATTGCTGGATGTCCCGTGATATCAAATACAGCGGTGTTAGCAAACATCTCATGGGCGCGTTGTATGACGAGTTTAGGTGGCGAATCCTCTGGAGGTATGGGAGTTGCCGTGATTGGCAGTGTTGGCATTACAATCACATCACATTCGGTCAATGCCTTGTCATAAGCAGCGGTAATTCTTCGGGCGATGTTCTGTGCTTTGCCGTAAAAATGACCGCCATACTGACCTAACATATATTGACCCAGCAGAAGCACATACTTTAAAGAATGCGAGAGTTCGTCTGCCCGGTTTTGCCATCCGGAAACTCTGTTTATCAAACTTGTTGCAAACAGTCCTTTCCAGTTCGTTCCAAAACCATTGCCATGCATTAAATCAACGGTACCTTCAACTCCGATGGGTGTCCATACGTTAACACCACTAAGGTGTTCCGGGATTGAGATTTCTTGAATCTTTGCTCCTGCCGTTTCAAAAACTGCCAGTGCTTTACGAACTTTTTGATCCACACCTTCTTCCGAATTCGGGTGTGAAAAGCCTTCTTTGAGAACACCTATGGTTAAATTCTTAACATTACCTTCAAGGGATTTTGTATACTCTATTGGTGCCGGCACTCCCATCTGCCTTGGGTCAAGGCCGTCGGCTCCAGCTATAACCTCCAATAACAAGGCGTTGTTCTCGACATTGTTCGTCATTGGTCCCGCGTGATCCACAGTCATTTCGATCGGCATTACCCCAGAATAAGGAACCAAGCCAAAGGTCGGCTTCATGCCGACTATACCGCAAAAAGACGCTGGAATTCTTATCGAGCCGGCCTGGTCGCAGCCGATAGCCATATCAACGTCTCCTGCAGCTACAACTGCTGCAGAGCCAGATGATGACCCCCCTGTTGTATGGCTAGTTTTCCATGGGTTTTGTACGGGAAGACCAGTTGAATTAGTGTGGCTACCGCCAGAAAAGCATAAATATTCACAGGCCGTTTTTCCTGAGATATTGCCGCCGGCATCTAAAATTCTGGTTACTATTGTTGCGTCTATATCTGGGACATACCCTTCAAGAATTGATGCACCGTTCATCATTGGAATTCCAGCAACGCAAACGTTGTCCTTAATGGCTATTTGCTTTCCAGCTAACTTTCCCGAAGCAGCGCCATTTATATCTGTTTTCCAATACCAACCATTGTATACGTTCGTCTCTGGATCGGGCGCTACTCCAGAAGTCCTTGGATATTTAACTTCTGGTTGTTCGTCTGGCATTGCGTTAACGTTTTTGTAGGCATCTATTAATGGTGCCATGGCTTCGAGATATTCTTCAGCTTCTGAACTAGTCAGATTCATTCCGAGTTGGTTGCCAGCTTCAATAATTTGATCAGGTGATGGAAATCTCATTTGTGTTTTCCTCGCTTTACGATACAAAAATCTCTTTTGGGTAGAGACGACTATTGTGGATTGAATCAAAACCCCTTGCAATTTTACAGTAAAAAGTTGAGTATTATCAAATGTAGATCAGAATGAGTGGTCATGAAACGGTAAACTGGTGGTTAGAGCCTGTTTTATGATCCGGTAAATAATTCTATATCAAATAGGGAGGCTAGTATTATGAAGCGTAAGGTAGGGAGACAGGTCTCAACGTCTGTTGATAATAGCCGTCGCAAATTTTTAAAAGGTTCTGCTCTGGCAACTGCAGGGTTGGCAGGAGCGGGAGCTATGGGTGGCATGATGCCTAAGATTGCGGCTGCAAAAGAACCTTTAGTGTTTGGTTTTTGGCCATGGGGCAGTGAAATTGTAACGTCAAATGCCGAAGCTTTTATGGCTGAATATAATGAGCAGGTTGAATTGATGCCTATACCTGGTGATTATGCTGCTGTTCTTGAAACCAAACTTGCTTCGAGTACAAAGCTAGACATGTTTTATGCTCAGCGCGGTCAAGCAGCTCGCTGGCATGCCGCTGGTTGGATAAGGCCTATAAACGATTTACCTGGTTTGGATAAGATCCGTGGTGAGATGTTCGAAGGATTAGATTTTGATAGCTTAGCACCGAATGGGGACTATCTAGGTTTGACCTATTATAATGGCGGACCGTTCGCTTTGTTTAGGAACGAAAAGCTATTGGGCGAAGGTGGGCACGGAGGAACTGCAAACGCAGCAGATTATCCTACTACTTGGGAGGAGATAGCTGATATTTCCCGTGACCTTAAAAAGAAGGGTATATCGGAGCATCCCCTGATGCTCAGTTGGTATAAAGCTTGGACGGGTTTGCCCTGGGCTTTAACAGCACATTGTTTCTCAGAAGGCGAGTACCTGATTGACGATAACTTGGAAGCCACCTTTGACGAGAATACTCCTATAGTCAAAGTCCTAACTGACTGGAAGCAATGGTGGGACGAAGGGCTGATTCCTCCAGGAATTCTTACAATGCAGGAGTCCACGATGTTAAACGCCTTTGCAACAGGCAAACATGCGTTTATCCATTATATGGATTATGCCCACTTTATTTTTGGAGATAAGAGCAACGAGAATATCGGTCCTTACAGTAGCCAAAATCCTCTAACTCCTGGTGCTACAAATGATACGGTTCTCGTTGGCCATGCATTGTTGTGCATGGATAACTATACAGAACGTTCAGAAGAGGACGTGCTGAGGGCATGGAACCTTATGCAGTTCTACGGCGCCGCCAATAGTAAAGGTGAGTATCACACGCATAAGCGCTGGGTAGAGAAGGCGAACCTGCCTATACCATTTCCGGCAGTTTATAGTGATCCAGATTCCAAAGCAGCACTAATGAAGTGGATGCATCCAGAATTTGGTGA
>CAYRUX010000109.1:0-5208 GCA_964427515.1 uncultured Rhizobiaceae bacterium | reverse complement strand
GGAATCTGGTGTATTCTGGCGCGATGTGGTTAACCAGCTACATCAAACCGACTATCCAGAAGGGGAACTACACCATATGTATGCTGACAACTGCGCTATGCAGCTGGTTCGAAACCCTAAACAATTCGATGTGATTGTAACCAGTAATCTATTCGGAGATATCCTATCTGATTGCGCAGCTATGCTTACTGGTTCTCTTGGTATGCTCCCTTCTGCGTCTCTTGGCGACGTTAACGATTCTGGTCAGCGTAAGGCTCTATATGAACCTGTGCATGGATCTGCTCCTGATATAGCCGGCAAACAAATGGCTAATCCCATTGCTATGATAATGAGTTATGCCATGATGCTTCGTTACTCTTTTGACCTAGATGCCGAAGCAACGTTGGTAGAACAGAGTGTAAAGAATGCTTTATCCTGTGGTTTTCGTACAGCAGATATCATGCAAGAAAATGCAACTGAAATCTCAACTGCTGACATGGGAGTGGCAATCATTGAGGAAATTTCCAGGTTGAACCAAAATTAGACATACAGCATATTAAATAATCGTTTAATAAACGTTATATGGGATAAATCGACATGGGATACCGGGTCGCGGTTGTCGGCGCTACAGGAAATGTAGGTCGAGAAATATTAAAAACTCTCTCAGAAAGAGACTTCCCAGCTGACTCAATAGCCGCAGTTGCATCGCGAGCGTCAGTTGGGAAGGAAGTTTCTCTGAATGATGATATTTCCCTAAAAGTCCAATCTCTGGATAATTTTGACTTTGATGGTTATGACCTAGCCTTATTTTCTCCAGGTTCATCTGTCTCACGAACGCACGCCCCTAGGGCCGCAACTTCCGGTTGTATTGTTATAGACAATACTTCTGAATTTAGACTAGATGACGATGTGCCCCTAGTAGTCCCTGAGGTCAATGTTGATGTTATTTCCGGTTATCATAAGCGCAATATAATTGCCAACCCAAACTGCTCTACAATACAGATGGTCTTGGCGTTGAAGCCATTACATGATGCTGCTCGCATTAAGCGAGTAGTTGTTTCCACCTACCAGTCAACTTCTGGAGCGGGGAAAAATGCTATGGATGAACTTTTTGACCATACCCGAGCGATATTTATGAACGATAGAAAAGACCCTAATACTTTTCCAAAAACTATAGCCTTTAACGTGATTCCCCAAATCGATTTATTTGCTGAAGGTGGAAATACCAAGGAAGAGTTAAAAATGTTATACGAAACACAGAAGATTCTTGATGCTGATATTGCAGTGACAGCAACTTGTGTTCGTGTGCCAACATTTATAGGGCATGCGGAAGCTCTGAATGTAGAATTTTATGACCAAATTGATGAAGGGGAAGCTCAAGAACTGCTGTCACAAGCACCGGGTGTCACTGTTATAGACGAGCGCCGCGACGGAGGGTATATAACTCCTGTGGACTGCTCAGGCGAGGATACAACTTTTGTATCACGAATTCGTCAGGATCCGACTATCCCGTGTGGACTGAATTTGTGGGTGGTATCCGATAACCTCCGGAAGGGTGCAGCATTAAATGCCGTCCAAATAGCTGAAGAACTTATTGACAAACATTTAGCCTAAATTATTTAGTAATATAGCTAGAAATCTATGGCTCAACGCCCTGATAATAAAATTCGCAGTGCAAAAAATGCATTCTCTAGGGGTCTCTCTGCCCATCAAAATGAGCGCCTAGATGAGGCTCTAAGTTACTATATTAAATCAATATTCCTAAACCCCCAAGCGGCTTACGCCTATAATAACATGGGCGTTGCACTACGCAAGAAAGGGTTACTTCAAGCGGCTATTGCAAGCTATCGACGGGCAATTCAGATCAATCCAGAAGATGCTGGAACTCACTCTAACTTTGGAAATGCGCTCCGTGCCGTAGGGAATTACCAGGAAGCAGAGGCTGCTCACCGACAAGCGATTAAATTAGATTCCAATTATATTGATGGGTTATACAATCTTGGATTAGTTCTTAAGGACCAGGGACAGTTAGAGGAAGCAGCCCGTTACCTTTGTGAGGTATTGCAAAAAAAAGCAAATTATGCTGAAGCGCACTGGGATCTTTCTCTTACCTGGTTAACTATGGGTAATTTTGAGCAAGGATTTAGAGAATATGAGTGGCGTTGGCATTTGCCGCACGTATCGCCGCGAGTTTTTGACGCTCCGGCATGGGAGGGTGGGGTAATAAATGGACAAACTATACTGTTGCATGCTGAGCAAGGTATGGGTGACAGCATTCAATTTGCACGTTACGTTCCTCTTGTTTCGCAACTTGGGGGATCCATAATTCTGGAATGCCAAAAACCTTTAGTTTCACTTTTTAGGAATTTAGAGGAGGGTCTTATCGTCGTTCCCCGCGATGAGAATACACCCCTTCCGCCGTTTGACTGTCATGCGCCTCTTTTAAGCCTGCCGCGTATTTTTCAAACTACACTTGAAACAATCCCCTCAGGTGATTCCTATCTTAAACCAGATAAAGTTCTACAAAGAAAATTTCAGAAATTGATACCTGCGGATAGTTTTAATATCGGTATTGCCTGGGCGGGGAAACCAACGCATAAGAACGATCACAACAGAAGCGCCGGACTGGAACCATTTATTCAACTCTTTGGTAATAATAAAATTACTTTTCACAGCTTACAGGTTGGATCTAGAAGTGGTGATATATTGAGCGCGGGCTGTCAAGGTCTTCTCCACGACTATAGTTCCATGTTGGATAATTTTTCGGATACAGCGGCCTTAGTTTCAAATCTAGACTTGGTTATTAGTGTGGATACTTCAGTTTGTCATCTTAGCGGGGCTCTAGGTGTGCCTTGCTGGGTAATTTTACCCTATACTTCTGACTGGAGATGGATGACACATCGTGGTGATAATCCTTGGTACTCTTCTATACGGCTCTTTCGTCAAAAGCATTTTGGTGACTGGAAGCATGTCTTTGATAATATCGCAAAAGCTTTAATGGAGAAGTTAGATGACGGAAAAAAGCCGGCCTCGTAGGAGTGCCCTTTATGTACCTGGCTCAAATACTCGTGCTCTTGATAAAGCACGTAAGTTGAATGCCGATGTATTGATTATGGATTTGGAAGACTCTGTGGCCCCGAGTATGAAGGAAAAGGCCAGAAAAATAACTATGACCGAGTTAAATAACGGTGGATACAATGATCATGAGTTAATTATTCGTATAAATGGCATAGATACTGAGTGGGGCGAAGACGATATTAATGCGTTTTCAAAAGCAGCTGTCGATGGATTTTTAATACCAAAAGTGAACGATGCTCAAACTGTTATCAGCACTATTGATCATCTCAATCGAGCAGGTGTGCCACAAGAGACCCCCTTATGGTGTATGATGGAGACGCCGGGTGGTATCCTTAATTGTAATGATATTGCTGTATCTTCCAACAGAGTAACTGCCCTAGTGATGGGTACCACAGACCTAATTAATGATTTACGAGGACGGGATACGTCCGGGAGAGAGGCATTACTGCCTAGTTTAGGTTTATGCTTGCTTGTCGCGAGAACACATAACCTCTCAGCTCTAGACGGTGTATATATGGATTTATCTGATGACATACGTTTTATTTTGTACTGCAACCAAGGCAGAAACCTTGGTTTTGATGGAAAAACCCTCATTCATCCAAAAACTTTGGAAAAAGCAAATGAAATATTTGCCCCCCAGCTTGAGGAGCTGGAATATGCAGAGCGCGTCATCTCAGCCTATACCGAAGCTGAAAAACAGGGTGACGGCGTATCGCTACTTGATGGGAAATTAATAGAACATTTACATGTGACGGAAGCTAAGCGATTAATTCAACTAGCGAAAACAATTTCTAGCCGTTATAAAAAATAAATCATTAACCTGCCAGTTGTTGACTGGCGGTCAGGTTCAGTCTTAAATCCGCTTAACGTATAGTTGGTAAAACGGGAGACAACAGCTATGGCGCCTAGAGACCGCCCACTATCACCACATATACAAGTTTATAAGCCTCAGCTCACATCCGTTTTATCTATTCTTCACAGACTAACAGGGATGTTTTTGGCTAGTGGAGCTGCTATGCTCTGCTTTTGGCTAGTCACGGCCGCGGCTGGCCCAAAATACTATTCCTGGTCCCAGTGGTTTTTAACTTCTTGGTTAGGATACGCATTACTAGCAGCTTGGTCCTATTGCCTCTTCTACCACCTCTGCAATGGCATTAGACATTTATTCTGGGATATTGGCCTTGGTTTTAATCTACGCACTACATACGCCTCCGGCATTGCCGTCATTTTCGGTTCACTAGCTTTGACAGCTATTTCCTGGGGTCTTGGCCTGACTTTTTATTGTCTTCGCTAAAGGGATAAATATGAAAAATAACTCTGCTTTAGTACGGTCTCACCGTCTAGGATCAGCTAAGGAAGGTACCCATAACTGGTGGTGGCAGCGGTTGACCGCTATTGCGCTCGTACCCCTCTCACTCTGGTTTGTGGGAAGCATCTGGTCGATAATAGTTGTTGGAGCAAATTACGATGCGTTTCAGTCATGGTTGTCTGGCCCAATAGCGGCGATACTGATGCTTACTTTTATCCTTACTCTGTTTTTCCATTTGAAGCTGGGATTACAGGTTGTCATTGAGGATTATGTCCATAACCAGACCGCTAAGTGGTCTTTGCTTATTACACTTAATCTAAGTTGCATAATAGGCGGTATAATATCCATATACTCTACAATCGCTATTGCACTTGGAGGCTAGTTTGAATGAATAACGCGTACCCAATCATTGAGCACAAATATGACGTCGTTGTCGTAGGCGCTGGAGGTGCAGGCCTTCGCGCTACATTTGGACTAGCACAATTAGGTCTAAAAACAGCATGTATTTCAAAACTGTTTCCAACTCGAAGTCACACAGTGGCGGCTCAAGGTGGTATTTCTGCAGCTCTCGGTAATATGGGCGAAGACGATTGGCGATGGCATATGTATGACACCGTTAAAGGGTCGGATTGGTTGGGAGATCAAGATGCCATAGAATATATGTGTAGGGAAGCTCCGCAGTCTGTCATCGAGCTAGAACATTTTGGAGTACCATTTTCTCGGACTGAGGATGGTCGTATTTACCAGCGTGCCTTCGGCGGAATGACCACAAACTATGGAGATGGCATTGCTCTTCGTACTTGCGCTGCTGCCGATCGCACTGGTCACGCAATACTTCACAC
>CAYRUX010000108.1:0-40781 GCA_964427515.1 uncultured Rhizobiaceae bacterium | reverse complement strand
AGCATTTGCTGGACTTAGAGATGCCCCGAAATCGCGTAGGCCTTCAGCACGTGCGCGCATAACGAATGCGCTTGGTCCGAACTCCTCAGAAAAATCGAGACCATGGTAACCATCGTAAGGCTCTGTGAGGGTAGGAAATTTTCCAGACGCTTCCCAGTCAAACAGACCCGAATCAACGAGCACTCCCCCTATCGCAACACCATGTCCACCAAGAAATTTAGTTGCTGAGTGCATTATTAAATCCGCACCATGTTCAAAAGGCCGAAAAAGACAGGGAGTAGCGAATGTATTATCAATCATCAAAGGAATGCCGTGCTTATGCGCAATATCTGCAACGCGATGCATATCCATAATTTCAAGCCCAGGATTTCCAAGCGTTTCACCATATATCAGGCGAGTGTTCGGTTGGATAGCACTGTCAAAATCTTCAGGATTCCTGACATCGACGAAAGTAGTATCGATGCCAAATCTAGGGAGCGTGTGGGTAAAAAGATTATGACTACCGCCATATATGGAAGCAGAGGAAACTATATGGGAACCAGCGTTCATAAGGGTCGCTACAGCAAGGTGAAGAGCTGCCATACCGCTTGATGTGCATACAGCCCCGACGCCCCCTTCAAGCGCCGCCACGCGCTCTTCTAGAACGGCCACTGTAGGGTTGGATATTCTGGAATATATATGCCCCGCTCGCTCCAAATTAAAAAGTGACGCTGCCTGCTCGGTATCCTTAAATACAAAAGAAGTCGATTGATAAATAGGTACCGCTCTCGCACCTGTTATGGGATCGGGTCGTTGCCCGGCATGCAGACTGAGAGTGTTAAGCTTTAAATATTTTGGATCTGGTGCCATTACTCTTTCTATTCTCTTTAGATAATTGCCAGTATTAAGGTACATCCTATGCAAACCCCGTAATTTGTCTAGATGACTCGATATTATTTTTCGGGTTATTCTAAAAATGATTTTGGCTATACCCATATAGCTCTAGTATAATTAAGGTAAATTATTCAGGGATAGGATAATGCTAAAAATAACGGGATACTCAGACCGTATCAGCGTACGGCCTGGTGAGAAAATTAACTTCATGGTAAACTGTGAATTAGAAAGGTATCGGGCGGATATCGTGAGGTTGATCTGTGGTGACTCTTCCCCGGACGGGCCAAGTTATAAAGAGGAGTTAATTAGAACATCTATAAGCGGACATTACAAAGGTAGGCGGCAAAAAATTTATGCGGGCTCTTATGGATTGATTGAAAGTAATCGTTACCTTGAGGAACTTCAGAGTTTTACAATACACGCTATGATATGGCCCACTACTCCTGATAAAGGAGAGCAATGTATCCTTGGCAAGTGGGAAGATAAAACAAAAAGTGGATTTGCGCTTATCGTTACCAAGGATGGTTGTCTTGGATTAACTGTCGGAAACGGCAAAGGGAAATCATATACCGTTTCATCTGGAAAAGAATTTTTGCCGCGTCAATGGTATCAGGTATCAGCATCCTGGGATAGCAAAAAAAGAATAATGACGCTTTTTCAGAAACCGAAGCACCAATATGTTGGTATAGAACATGGTGGATGCTTACGAAAATCAATTAATGTAAATTGCAAAATCTACAACAACGCACCTCTAACAATTGCAGCCAAATTCAACCGTAAACAGCGGGGTGCGGTTATTTGCAATAAGTTTTATAACGGAAAAATAGATGGTCCTAAGGTGTTTGACTGTGTATTGAATTCTCAAGAAGTCGAGTCGCTAAGTAGTAATGAATTGCCAGCGAATTTGGCTACTTCAGCGATAGCTGCGTGGGATTTTTCTCGCGACATAACTTCCACTAGAATTAGTGATATTAGCGCCCGACAAATGCATGGGAAAATCGTAAACTTGCCAGCACGTGGTATGACAGGTGCAAACTGGCAGGGCTCTGAAATGTGTTGGAGGCATTCGCCAAGAGAGTATGGCGCAATTCATTTTCATGATGATGACCTCTATGATGCCTGCTGGGACATCGATTTTGAATTTAAAATCCCTCAGCATTTAAAAAGTGGAGTATACGCTGCCAGATTGCGAGGAAAAGGTGAAGAGGAATATATACCGTTTGTTATCCGCCCTAGTAAAGGTGGAGAAAAACAAATAGCGTTCATATTGCCCACGGTTCATTATATGGCGTACGCGAACGAACATCTTGCTTTTAACGGCCCGATTGCGGAGATGTTAACAGGTCAAGTATCTGTTATGCATGACTCTCACTTATTCCTTAACGAGCATAGAGAATATGGTAGTTCTTTGTATGATACGCATTCCGACGGATCGGGAGTGTGCTACTCTTCACGACTTCGACCAATTTTAAATATGAGACCTAAATTTCAAACCCAATGGTCATGTTTTGGTAAAGAGGATACGAATCTTCGCGAGTTTAATCTGGATCTATATTTTATTGATTGGTTAGAGCGATTTAATTTTGAATATGATGTTATTACTGATGAAGATATTCACTACGAAGGTTTAGAGGCAATAAAACCTTACAACGTTATTTTGACAGGTGGCCATCCAGAATACTATTCCAAACAAATGAGGGACTCGGTTTACGATTTCACCCAGAAAGGCGGCCGACTAATGTATCTTGGCGGCAATGGCTTCTACTGGCGTGTTGCCTTGCATAGCGAAGTACCAGGTGTAATTGAAGTAAGACGTTGCGAAGCTGCTATTAAGTCTTGGGAGGCTGCAACAGGTGAGTATTATCACAGTTTTACGGGAGAATACGGAGGCCTTTGGAGGCATCAAGGTGAGACAGAACCTCAACGTTTGACAGGAATTGGATTTACGGCTGAAGGTTTTGATATCTCTTCCTACTACCGCAGAACACAAGATAGTTTTGACCCCCGTGTTGCATTTATGTTTAAGGGCATTGGAAAAGATGAGTTAATTGGTAATTTTGGATATCACGGTGGAGGAGCGGCTGGGAATGAATTAGATAGAATGGATCTTGAGCTAGGAACTCCACCGAATGCCCTTACCGTTGCTACTTCTGAGCAGCATACGGATTTGTATATGGTGGTAAATGAAGAAATATTGATTAATCATCCAGGTATGTCAGGAGACAATCATCCATTAGTGCGCGCAGATATTGTATTTTTTGAAACTCCAAACGGTGGCGCTGTTTTCTCTACAGGTTCTATAGCTTGGGCTGGGAGTCTGCCGTGGAATGATTATGACAATAATGTTGCTAGAATGACAACAAATGTTCTTAAACGCTTTGTAAACCCAAAGCACTTTAATAAGGAGAAATAGAAATGCCCGGTTACGTAATTGCAGATATTACCGTTGTTGATGAAGCCTTATATGGGGAATACAGGGCTCTTACTCCGGAAACAATAAGCAAATACGGTGGCCGGTTTGTTATAAGGGGCGGGTCTCATGAGACAATTGAAGGCGATTGGAAGCCCGGTCGTTTAGTAGTTTTAGAGTTTGATGATATAGAGTCAGCGAAGCGGTGGTATAATTCTCCTGAATATTCTAAAGCGAGAACAATAAGGCAGAAGGCTGCAACTGGTAATATGATATTTGTTGAAGGTTAGTCTGAAAGTATTGTTTCACATGTTTAGCTTAAAAATATAATTAACTTATATCTATGGGCCGTCGATAATACCTGAGTCGTGTAATAGGCCTATTTTTTTATCGCTCATATTTAATATTGTGGACAGTATTTCATCTGTGTGTTCTCCGAGTAGAGGGCCTCTTTTCACTTTTGTTCGAGGAAGGCCTGTGAAATTGACGGGAGAACCAGGGGTGAGAATGCGACCGATCCCAGGTTGTTCCAATTCTTGAAATAAAGGATTGTTGGTTGAGACGAATGGATCTTCTTTTACCATTTGACTAAAGGTTCTAAAGGGTCCCCAAAGGATTCCTGCGTTCGTTAGAGCTTCGCCAGCAACCTTTAGAGTTTGAGTAGAGAACCAGTTCCCAACCATTTTATTTAGTTCATCTCGCACTTTCCAGCGGTCACCCTCTAGGGTTAGATTAACGTTGTGTTTGTTCTCTAAGTCTTGAAACTTTTGAGTTAATCCTGTGACTTGTCCTAAAGCTTTAATATGACGGCGGGTTACCACCACAAGCATGATCTCCCTATTATCACTGGTTTTAAAGTTCCGGCCGAATGTCCCGTACATATCATTACCAATGCGCGGTCTTTCCTGATCGTTAATTTGGCAGTCCCCAATGTAGCCAAGAGATCCTGTCAGATGGTATGCAACATCTGCGAGACTCAAATTTACTAATTGTCCTTCACCCGAACGACAACGGTGGCGTTCTGCAGCTAAAAGTCCAATAGCAGCTGTTAGTCCACAAGTTAAATCCCAACCAGGCAACACATTATTAATTGGCCCGTTGTGATCTGCCGGTCCGGTGACATAGGGCCAGCCAGTGCGGGCGTGTACAGTATAATCTACAGCCACTGAGCCATCTGGATTTCCAACAATTTTAAGCATAATAAGATCACGGCGAAGAGATTTTAAGGTTTGGTATTCTAGCCATGGCTGAACTTGTAGATTGGTAAGGAAAATACCTGAGTCTGGGCCCGGAGCAGTAATTAATGCAGTCACAATTTCTTGACCCTCTGGTTCACGAAGATTAATGGCTAAAGAGCGCTTGCCTTTGTTCATTGCTGCCCAATAAATGCTGTCATTATTTTTGGTAACAGGCCATCTTTTATAATCTAGTCCGCCTCCAATTAAATCAAACCGAATAACATCAGCCCCCATTTGTGCCAAAGTCATACCGCCTAGTGGAGCGGCGACAAACGCTGAGCCTTCTACCACGCGAAGGCCTTCAAGAATCATACTCATATGCGAGCCTTTCTATTGTACAGCAACATATTTGTGGCCTCGAAATACGCGAATATTCAGATTACTACAAGTATATGCGTTTTAGACGGAAGAATTAGGTTTCCCGGGGCCATGTTTTGAAAGCATTAATAGTATACTAGGTAAAATTATAAAGGTAATTGCTAGTGCAATAACTAATGTTATTGCGGTAAGAATGCCCAAAGTAGCATTTATCTTAAATCCGGAAAAACTTAGCATTGAAAACCCTGCAACTAATACGAGGCTGGTGGAAGCGAGTGCTTTTCCAGTATTTTCGAACGCGTAACGAATGGCTTCCTTATTCGTAGATGCATTTTTTCGTCGTGCACGAAGATATGTAGTAATAAAATGGATGGTATTATCGACAACTATACCAAGAGTCATAGCGGTTACCACAGATCCTGCTAATCCAAGATTACCGACAAACCATCCCCACATACCAATAGCGATTAATGTTGGCATTAAATTGGGTATGAGGCTAATCGCGCCTAAACGAAAACTTCGTAGTGTAAAAATAAGGAGTATAGAGATAAAAATTATAGCAGTTCCTGTGCTAATCAGCATTGCTTTGATATTTTGTTCAGACACGTAAGCATATAAGAGAGAAAGGCTGGTGGCTGGGCCAAAATATTGAGCCGCATTATCACTAATCCAATTATTAGCCTTTGACGCAATATCCCGCAGTTGGCTTGAAGATTGATTGTTTAATATCACGCTCAATCGCGTAGCAGAATAACTTTGATCCATATAGTGTTGATAGGCTAGATCTGGATTTGACCTTGCCATATTTTCAAACATCAATCTATTACCGGTCGGTGGAACAACAAAGAATTTAGGATCGTCTTTGTGCTTTGCCTGATTTATTCGTTTAGCTAGTGTCGCTATACTGAATACGTAAACAACCCCTGGTTGTGATCTATACCAGTTCTCGAGCTTGTCCAAAAAACTTATGTATTCATCGTTTAGAGCTTCTCCTGCTCCTCCTGCTGGTATTAAATGTTCGATGGTATCAAACGTACTTAGATGTTGGGATAAGTAATCTGTATCTCGTCGGAATTCATAGCTATTATCAAGGTATTTCCCGAAACTGTCATCTAAGCTGACTTTTGTTATCCCAGATGCAAGCCCTATGGAGATTATTACAGTTATAATGCCTAATGTTCTTCGATGGCGAATAATAAACAATGCGACTATAGAAATCATTTTCTGAGGTACATTATTTGACTCATTTCGGCCTATAGGCAGCACATATAAAATCGCGGGTAACAGCGTCACTGAAAAGACAAATGCAGTAGTTAGACCAATTGCGGTAATGTTCCCAAGATCACGTAAAGGAGGTGAAATACTTGCATTCATACATAAGAAACCTGCAACAGTGGTGGCACTAGTTAAAAATATTGGCCATAGGTTTAGCCGTAAACTTTCAATAATAGCTTCACTTTTATTTAGGCCGCGCTGTATGCCAGTTTTTACACCTGTTATAATATGAATACTATCCGCAATGGCTAACGTGAGGATTATTGAAGGAGCGGCAGCGGAACCCGGGTTAAGAACAAACTTTAGCCATCCAGCTATACCCATTGTGGTAATAATGGCGGCTATGCATACGATGATGGTACCTAGCACGCCACCCCATGATCGAAGTATTAACACTAAAATAAATATGATTATTATTGCTGCGCCGGGCATCACACTTTTTAAGTCTTGTTTTGTTGCTTCCCCAAATGTGACCCCGCCAGCAGTTGGTCCTGTAAGATAAAAATTAAATGCTGGATGACTACCTTTAAGCTTAGTTAGCATCGCCTTGATTGCATTGATACTTAATCCCGCTGCTGTGCTATCTTCTTTAGGTAGGTTCAAATGTAATATTGTGGCAGCGATCTTTCCATCTTCAGATACCAACCAATTTTTAAAAAGAATTTCGCGATTAATATTACTCGTATCTTTTAAGACCGAGTAATCAATAGTTTTACCGGTCCAGTGAGGTACTGGAGTGATTATCGGGCTATCAGTTCTTGCGACGTAGGGAATGTCTTTTGCGAGATTGGCAATGTCACCCAGTATAGCCAAACCCTCACTCGAGAGGGCTCCTTTCTTAGCTTCATCAGAGGTTGTATGTTTCGGTCCGATCGCAATAATTGTGGCTTGACCCGTATTAAATGTCTTCTCAATTTGTTCTAGGGATGTCCTGGTTGGACTTTCTGAACTAAAAAATACTCTGCTATCATTAGTGAAGGTTAGAAATATTATACCCGAACCACAAATAAGTATGATAGCAATGCATATAAGTACATAAACTAAAGATAAACGTGAGGTGTACAAAAATTCCAGCATTTAATTATTTTATATATCTAGGAAGGTACAAATGTCGGATAATAAAATTATCTTGGGCGCAAATGATGCATTTTATGAGGCGTTCTCTTCTTGTAACCTTAAGGCAATGGAGGGTATTTGGGCGGTTGACACTACTATATGTTGCATTCACCCTGGTTGGGCTCCCATATTTGGGCGTGATGCCGTAATTGAAAGTTGGGAGAAAATCTTTTGGGGATCCGAAACCTTTGATATCTTTTGTAACAATGCTCAGGAAATAATTTATGGTAAAGTGGCGTTGGTAGCATGTCAGGAAGTTCTCTCGCAAGGTCAACTTATAGCCTCAAACTTATTTGTTTTTGAGAATAATGTTTGGCGTCTTTCGCATCACCATGCAGGCCCATTAGGACATTTTGCCCCATCCCCAAAGGCGTCTGAAGCTACCCTACATTAAGCGATATCCTATAGTCTCTAACCTTTCTCATGAGCAGTAAATAGCTTATTTTTACTTGAAAAGGCCATGCAGTAGTTCTGTTGGTTGTTTTTTAGTAGATGAATTTAATTTCTTTTCATTATTGATTGCGGATAAACTGATAAACAACAAATTTTTTTCATGAAAGTTATATTACTATGCAAGCGTCAGACCTAAAGGATACTTTGAGCGGTGGAAACTTAGAAAAATTATTAAAGCGTGGAAAATTTGTTTTAACTGCTGAAACGACTCCGCCGGATTCAGCTGATCGAAATGCAGTTTTGGAACGTGTTAGTTGTTTAAATGGTTTGGCTGATGCAGTTAATGTACTAGATGCACCAAGTGCTCAGACCCATCTGTCACCCCTAGCAACAGCTGCAATCATGGTTGCAGGGGGACTGGAGCCAATTCTACAGTTTACTATGCGAGATCGTAATCGTTTGGCGTTGGAGGCGGATGTGTTGGGAGCGGCTGCCCTTGGCATCCACAATATACTTTGTTTGACTGGTGATGCACCGGAGAAAGGTGATCAACCAGATGCTAAACCAGTTTATGATATTGGTTCTGCTAAATTTATGGAAATTGTAAAAAAAATGAGACATAACTCTGTCTATCCGAGCGAACGGCCAATTGAAATACCACCGAGAATATTTATTGGAGGAGCGGATGCGCCTAAAAATCTTGGTACCAATGAAAAGGCGGTGGATCTCCAAAAAAAAATCGATGCAGGTGCAAACTTTTTTCAAACACAGTATTGTTTCGATATGAGATTACTTCGCTCCTACATGAGCCGACTGTCTGATCTTGGTATTATAGATCGTACATATTTCATTATAGGAATTGGCCCCATATCTTCAGCTAAATCGGCTCGATGGATGAATAAGAATTTGTACGGCGTGAGCATACCAGAAGTTATTATAAAGCGTCTGGAAAAGGCTAAGGATTCTAAATTGGAAGGCCGTAAAATATGTGTAGAGTTAATTCATGAGTTACAGGAAATGGAAGGAATTTCGGGTGCGCATTTGATGGCTCCCAACGGCGAATTAGCTGCTGCAGAAGTAATTCAAGAATCTGGCGTTATAAGTGCACGTTTATAAGCTAAAGTCTGGCAATCTATAAAACAGACCTGTATTAGTGAGTTATGTTATTAAATTTCGCTCCTTTTTAGTGTTTATTTGTACCAGTTTAAAAGAAGATTTTAATAATCTTTTGTATTACCAAAAAAAATCCGTCACGATGTCTTGGTAAAGTATTTAATCTAATATATTGGGGGTATTTGGAATGGCTTATTCACGTGCTTCAGTTACTGCTAAAATTAGTGCGCCAGCCGAAAAAGTGTGGGAGCAAATTGGTAGTTTTGCGAATATAAAACCGATAATGCAAGGTGCAATTGTTGATTGTGCAGTTGATAGAACCGGCACAATACGAAAGCTTAAGGTCAAGGGAGCAAAGGGTATAATAGCCGAGCGGCTTGTAAAGTATGATAGTTTAACTCACACACAGATTTATGCCATCATTGATAAACCAAACAATATTGTTCCGTTTGTTAACTATACGGCTACAATAAGAGTTAAGCCCTCAACATCCCGTTCCTGCACGGTGGTTTGGTCTAGCCGTTTTGAACCAAAAAAAGGTCAAACAGCAGAAGGCTGCAGGGAATTTGCAAAAGGTATTTATGAGACAGGAATTGGTGGGGTAAAAAAGCGGGTCGTTGTTTCAAAATCTCCCGATAAATCACCCAAAAAACCTAAAAAGAAAGCCTCCAGCGCCCGGAAAAAGTAGCTAGAGAAAGTTTAGGGTTATTTTTATAGCAAACAGTTCTGGTGAGATTAATAATTTACTGTTGTTAAGTATAGGCCCCAAGGGGGAGCATTGGGGCCTGCGCATCCGCGATCTCGAGCCTGAAGTACATCAGTAATGTAAGTTTCTTTCCGGCTACCGTCGCCAATTAAGACCAGAGTTCCTACCATTGCACGCATTTGATGGTGAAGAAAAGATCTCGACTTAGCAGTAAAGTAAATGTTTTCACCACGTCTAACTACCGTAAAGCTTTCCATGTAACGAACAGGAGAATGGGCTTGGCAGGAACTGGCTCTAAACGAGGTAAAGTCGTGTTGGCCAAGCAAGCGGGAAGCTCCATGCTGCATAGCGGTAACATTCAAAGCACGAGAAATGCGCCAAGCGCGATTTTTATCGACCGTGAGAGGCGCTCGACGATTAATTATTCTATACTCATAAGTTCGTTTTATTGCTGAGCGCCTAGCATCAAAGTCTGACGTAACTATTTCGGCAGCCAAAACAGCAATTTTATGAGGTGACAATTTAGAATTAATTGCTTCTTTTAATTGATGTCCAGTAAATTCTTTTCTTGTGTCTATATGACAAATCTGACCTAAAGCGTGGACTCCGCTGTCAGTTCTTCCAGCCCCATATACTCTTATAAATTCTCCAGCAATTAATTCTATCGCATTCTCTAGTGCCTGCTGTATGGACAGGCCATTAGCTTGCCATTGCCATCCTACAAATTTAGTACCGTCGTATTCTACAGTCAATTTATATCGGGGCACTCTAGGTAATCTCCATTTACAAATTTGCAACCGCGTAAAAAATCCGAAAAATCTATGATTTTTTTGCCGGCACTTTGGAGTCGTATTAGGCGAAGTCCAGTATTCTCACCGCATTTTATAATTATATTTTTATTTATGATAAGAGTGCCAGGGTTTTGTTCAGTATTCAGGGTTACTGGTTCTGCTTCGAACACTTTTATTTTAGTGTTTTGATATGGAAACCATGCTCCGGGAGATGGGTTAAATGCTTTAACGTTTTGGGAAAGAAGCTTAGCGTTTAAACGCCAATTTAAACGTGTTTCATTTTTTTCTATTTTTTTCGCATAGCATGGATTGCCTTGTTGAACAGTGGCTTGGGGCACAAGGTTTATGTCCAATTTACCTATGGTTTTTGCCAGTAATTGTGCTGATAGAACTGAGAGCTTTTTTTGTAAGATGCCTGCATCATAACCCTCTTCTATAGTAATTTTATTTTGATATAATACTGGGCCTGTATCCAAGCCATCATCCATCTGCATTATACTAACACCAGTTTGTTTATCTCCTGCCATTATAGCGCGTTGAATTGGCGCTGCTCCTCGCCAGCGCGGCAGCAAAGATGCGTGTGCATTTATGCATCCCAATCGCGGGGCACGTAAGAGAGGTTTTGGTAGAATTAATCCGTATGCTACTACAAAACAGACATCTGCCTCTAGTTTCTGAAAATATTTTTGTGATTCTTTGTCTTTTAGTGAAGTGGGCATTTGTACATTTAGGCCTTCAGACTCTGCTCGGATCTGCACTGGAGATTTCCGGAGTGATTTTCCACGACCTGCTGGTCGTGGTGGTTGGCAATAAACAGCACATACATCACTATTATTACCTATCAATACGTCTAAAGAGGGTATTGAAAATTGAGGAGTTCCCATAAAAATAATTTTTAGAGAGGACTTCGCCATGCCTTTAAACCTAGGGGGTACCTTTGCTAGAGCGCTTTGCTTTTGCCAATTTGCGCATTATGATATTTCGCTTTACAAGAGTTAGATGGTCGACAAATAACCTGCCATTTAAGTGGTCTATCTCATGTTGCAAGCACACCGCTAATGTTCCATTAGCGTCAAGTTCTGTAGTTTCCCCCGTTTCATTAATATAACTGATTGTTATTTCTGTCGCCCTTTCAATCTCCGCAAAATAATTTGGAAAAGAAAGACAGCCTTCCTCGCAAATTCTGCGTTCATTAGATAGCCAGAGGATTTCTGGATTAATTATTTTAAGGGGGCGCTGAGTCTCCTCCGGCTCATGAATATCAATAACTATGGCGCGTTTGGGCACTCCAATTTGAATTGCAGCCAGGCCAATTCCGTCATCACTGTACATAGTATCAAGCATATCGTCTAAAAGGGTGCGGATCTCGTCATTTACTAATTCTATTTCGTTAGATCTGATTTTTAGCCGCTTATCAGGAGCTACTAGTATTTTTCGTACAGTCATAATTAATACTTATGTTATTTATAGTGCAGAATTAGGTATTCCTCGTTAGCTATAACGTCAAGCAGTAGTAATAGCGTCTTTGACAGTTGAGAGAAAGTAAGTTCATAGTGATAGGCATGGATAATAATTTAATTTTTGCTGTCGTAGCAATTTTCGGTGTATTCGGAATTCTGGGTATTTCTTTTGCTAAGCTTTCGAATAAGCAGGGGAAAACCTTAGAAAAATTTCAAGAAAGAATAGTGGATCTCAGCAACAAGTTAGTTGTCAGTCAACAGGAAATGGAGGAACGGCTTAAGGGGGAGCAGCGCCATTTGTCTGAGAAACTAACTGAGCAAAGAATTGCACTGAATAAAACACTATCTGAAGGTCTTCAGGACACTACAAAAAAAACACTAGAAACAATGAGTAAAGTAGAATCTCGATTGGCAGTGATAGATAAAGCTCAAAGTAACATAACCGAACTTTCCAGTCAGTTTGTAAGTTTACAGGACATTCTTTCAAACAAACAGGCAAGAGGGGCATTTGGCGAAATTCAGTTAAATGACATAGTAAGTCAGGTATTGCCTCCGTCGGCTTATACTTTTCAGGCACAATTAGAAAATGGTAAACGAGCAGATTGTCTTCTCGAGCTTCCCAACCCGCCCGGTGCTATAGTAATAGATGCCAAGTTTCCTTTAGAAAGTTACCATGCTTTGCAAGAAACATCCCATGACGCAATGAAGAAAACAGCTATTCGTGCATTTAGAGAAGCGATGCAGAAACATATCAAGGATATTGCTGATAAGTATATTCTTCCGGGCAAGACGGCTGATGCTGCACTTATGTTTTTGCCTTCCGAGGCCGTTTATGCTGAATTGCACACTAATTTCAGCAGTGTTATTGAATCAAGTTATAGGGCTCGTGTTTTTATTGTTTCGCCGACTACTCTTTGGGCAACGCTTAATACTGTTCGCGCCGTTTTAAAGGACGTGCGTATGAAACATCAAGCTGGGATTATTCAGGTCGAGGTTCAGGCATTGTTTGAAGATGTATTAAGACTTGATGATCGTGTTGGAAAGTTACAACGTCATTTTGATCAGACAACAGAAGATTTAAGACAAATACGAATATCCACCGATAAAATAGGTAAGCGAGCTGAGAGAATAGAAACAGTACAGGTCGAGCAGGCGCCAAATGATGATATTAAGATTGTTTCGCCAACTTATCAGAATGATTCAGATAAAATTGGTCGGGCCGATAGTTAGAGTTATAGGGAGCTTCTGGATTTGAGAGCCGCACTTAATGTCCCATCATCAAGATAATCTAGTTCCCCACCCACAGGCACTCCGTGCGCTAAACGTGTAATTTTAACATTATACGAATTAAGACAATCCACAACAAAGTGAGCTGTGGTTTGACCATCAACTGTTGCACTCATGGCTAGAATTATTTCTTTTGCTTCCGGGCTTGCTGCGCGCGTTACCAGCCGTTCAATATTTAGATCATCTGGGCCAATTCCGTCTAGAGCTGATAATAACCCGCCTAAAACATGATAATAGCCTTTAAAGCTGTGAGTGCGTTCGAGTGCCCAGAGGTCTGAGACATCTTCAACTACACAAATTATACTTTGGTCTCTCTCTCTATTTACGCAAATTTTGCAGGGGTTGATACTATCCAGATTTCCGCAGACATTGCAGGGTTTAACATTATCAGCTGCAGTTTGCATTGCTAAAATCAATGGTTCCATAATATTTTCACGGCGTTTAAGAAGATGCAAAGTCGCACGACGTGCAGAGCGCGGTCCAAGACCAGGTAGTTTACTTAAATAGTTGATTAGGCGTTCGATATCTTTATCGGACATCTGAACCTCTTACATCAAAACGGTAGGTTCATTCCGGCAGGTAGTTTTAGGCCACCAGTTAATTTTGACATTTCGTCCTGTACATAGGTTTCGACCTTGCTTTTTGCATCATTAAAAGCTGCAGTTATTAGATCTTCTAATACCTCAATTTCATCAACCTTGACAATTGAGGGGTCAATTTTTATCGACTTTATCTCTCCTTTGCCATTGAGGGTTACGTTTACTAAGCCACCCCCCGACCCACCTTCAATTTCAATCGAATCCAAACCTTCTTGCATTTCTGCCATTTTTGCCTGCATCTGCTGTGCTTGTTTCATCATCTGGCCAATATTTTTCATAGTTAGTTTCTCCGTTCAGCAATTTATGTATTTTTATCAGTCTCTGGTTTGTTACGGACTCCCGAAATATTGGCATCGGGGAAAGTTTCCAGTACTTTTTTTACCAGGGTATCTTTTTGAAGTAGGAGCAACCTTTGATCTGCTTCCGTTTGTAATTGCTCTTCAACCGTAGGATCTCCTTTTTTATCGGATAAAGCTATTACCCATCGATTTCCCGTCCATTCCTGCAGCTTTTCTGTCAGCTCGCCTGCTAACGACGTTGAGGCATTGTTGCTTTGCCGTAACTCAATTTGACCAATGATAAATGATACAAGATGAACTTCAGACACTAGCCAGTGGCGAAGCACCATTTCGCGTTCTTTTGCAGCTAGATCAATAATATCTCTAAATCTTGTTACCACATACTTAGCCGTTTTACTAATTGATTCCTCTTTAATAGCTATTGCAGCCGGTAGCGAATCACGAGAAACTGTATTCTTACCCCTACTTTCAGAGTTATTATTTTGTTCGAAGTGAGAGCTATGATTATCCCCACCCGTTATATTTTCCTTCACAATGCCATTTGACGACTTTTGATTATCAGAAGAATCATAATTTTTAGAATCCTCAAATTTTCTTACCGCTTCCTCTGGGCTTGGCAGGTCTGCGACGAATGCAAGGCGAATAATAATCATTTCAACAGAACTTAGCCTGTTTGGTGCAATTTTACATTCCTTGAGGCCATTTAGAAGAATACTCCAGGCTCTTGTTAACTCTGGCATAGAGAGTTTTTTAGCTAAATCTGTACCGAATTTCCGGTCAATTTCGGGTATACCGTGTTCTTTAACTAACTCTGGCACCAATTTTACTTTAGTAATCCAGTGAGTTATTTCTAGAGAATCCTCCAATATGGTGATTGGGTCTGCACCAGATTGATACTGTCCCCTTAGTAGACTGAGAGCTTCGGAGACATTGCCTTCCATTACTGATGTAAAAATCTCAAAAACTTGTACTCTGTCTGCTAGACCAAGCATGTTTCTGACATCTTGCTCATTTATGGTTTTTGAACCGTTTGAAATTATTTGATCTAAAAGAGATAGGCCGTCGCGTACAGACCCATCAGCTGCTCGAGCTATTAAGTAAACCGCATCAATTTCATACTTTATTCCTTCTTGTTCAGATACAAATTGTAAATGTTCTGACAACTTTTGTGTTTGCACTCTTCGCAAATCAAAACGTTGGCACCTAGAAATGACAGTGACTGGTATCTTTCGAACCTCCGTGGTGGCAAAAATAAACTTAGCATGTGGAGGTGGTTCTTCTAAAGTTTTGAGTAGAGCATTAAAGGCTTGTTTAGATAGCATATGGACTTCATCAATAATATAAACCTTATATCTAGCATTTGTAGGACGGTATTTAACGCCATTAATTAATTCTCTTATGTCATCTACTCCAGTATGTGAAGCAGCGTCCATTTCTATAACGTCGACATGGCGGTCTTCGAAAATTGCAATACAGTTATCACAATCTCCGCAGGGTTCTTCTAATATCTTTGATTGTAGTTCAGAAGCATCGTTATTCAGCTGTCCTAAACAGTTCAATGCCCGGGCTAAAATTCTGGCAGTGGTAGTTTTGCCTACTCCTCTTACTCCAGTAAAAAGAAATGCGTGCGCTAATCTTTTTGTTCGAATAGCATTTGTTATAGTACGTACTAATACGTCCTGACCAATAAGGTCAGAAAATTTTACAGGCCGATACTTTCGGGCCAAAACGCGGTAAGTTTCCTCGCTGTTCATAGGGATTCCAAGTCTAGTTAAACACCGTGGGTGGATACTATAGTAATTAAACACAATTTCCAGCTGGCGGGAGACCAGACAAGCGACCCGTTCTACACTCGTTACGGCTGCTTCCTTCCGGACCTGACCGGGTTAGCGAGATGCCCGTCCGCTGCCGATCTCCCTTCTTATATTATACCAGTATAGCATGCCCATCGCGCAAGTATCTTTGACCGAAGGCTCGCGACGGTGTAAGGCTGATATATGAGAAAATTATCGTATTTATCAGGAAATACATTTTCAGGAATGCCCTTAGACCGAGTAGACCACTTGCGGGGGGATAAAGTTTGGTTGGAACGGCAGCTTACTGACCCTAGAAGTCGATTTATACCGGTTTGGAATCAGGAAAGTATTGTGTATCTAGGAACTGAATCTCATGCTGCAATCGATGGCCTAAACCGGGTGGATAAGTTGATAGGAGGTACTCTAGTTGACGGTGTGCCCCTGGCATTATTGGGAGTCACTAGAGATGATAACGGAATTGCTTATTTTGCAATTGATCTCTCGGATTTTCCTAGAGATGCTCTTGTTAACTGTTATGAAGGTGGCACCTTGATGGATTTGCGCGACTCTGTGCAGGTTATTCCTGAAAATGAGGCCGCCATTTTGTCTTACGCCAGAGGTCTAATGTATTGGCATCGGCATAACGGATTTTGCTCAGTATGTGGGCATAGGAATAGTTCAACTAAGTCAGGTCATGAACTGAGATGTGCTAATATTAAATGCGGTGCAGTTCATTTTCCAAGAACGGATTCTGCTATTATTGTACTCGTCTATGATAAAGATGAATGTTTGTTATGTCGCCAGTCACACTGGCCAACGGGTATGCACTCAACGCTCGCTGGATTTCTTGAACCTGGGGAAAGTCTTGAGGAAAGTGTTGCAAGAGAGATATTTGAGGAATCAGGGGTCCACCTTACTGATATAAAATATCATTCGTCGCAGCCTTGGCCTTTTCCCAGTTCCATAATGGTTGGATTTATGGCTCAGGCAACCAGCCGAGAACTTACGATTGATAGAAACGAATTAGAATATGCTCATTGGTATAGCCGTAAATGGCTGCAAAATAATGAAGACTCAGACGATTTTAGACTGCCCGGTGCTTATTCTATTTCTCGACGGTTAATTTGCGACTGGATTGAAGGTCGATTTCCAATTTGAGTAAGGAAAAACTTAATTAAGTGCTTACTGTTGAATTGTTTGAGCGGTATTGATGGGCATGATAGACGCCTATAATTTTTATTTCGCTTGTGAAAAATGATAATTCTTCAAGTGCTAACCTCAGTCGATCTTCATTGGGATGGGCTTCGACTTCCGCAAAAAACTGAGTTGCGGTAAAATTTCCGCCTACCATGTAGCTTTCCAATTTGGTCATATTTATACCATTTGTAGAGAAACCTCCTAGAGCCTTATATAAGGCAGCCGGCACGTTGCGAACATGAAAAACAAATGATGTAACAACAGGCCCATTCATGGGATCAGGGTCGATTGCTTGATTCGCCAATACTACAAACCGAGTAGTGTTATGATCCTCATCTTCTATGTTGGCTTCAATAATTTCCAAGCCGTATGTATTTGCTGCAAGAAGCGATGCTATTGCTGAAATAGTAGGATCCTTCAATTTAGCAACTTCGGCAGCAGCACCGGCGGTGTCTGCATTAATAACGGGACTTAATTCAAGTCGTTGTATAATATTTTTGCATTGAGAAAGGGCATGTACGTGTGATCGGACAGTTTGTATATTATTAACGTCTGCCCCTTTGCAGGCAAGTAGGTTATGATTTACTCGTTGATAATGTTCACCGATGATATGCAAGTGGGAATCAGGAAGTAACTGATGAATATCTGCTACCCGACCAGCAACAGAATTTTCGATTGGTATCATAGCTAAACTTGCGTGATCCGTTTTCACCGCATTGAATGTGTCCGCAAAGGTTTTGCAAGGCAAAGTTATCATATTCGGATAAACTTCGCGACACGCCATATCTGAATAGGCGCCTGGTGCTCCCTGAAATGCAATTACTTCAGCGGGTGGGGAAGTTCCTGTAGCCAATTTTGAGTTTACCATTTTTTGCTAAGTTGCCACCTTGCTAATTTAATATGTTGCGAGCCATTTCTAAATCTTCCCAAGTATCAACACCGAGGGGAACGGTGTCAATGAAGGCTACTTCGATACGCAGTCCAATTTCTAATGCGCGTAATTGTTCTAATTTTTCTCGTTTTTCAAGTTGCGTCGAGGGACAAGTTACAAAATGTTTTAGTGCAGCCCTGCGATAGGCGTACACCCCAATGTGATGCCACCTTTGGCCATCTCCCCAAGGTACGCATGATCGACTAAAATAAAGTGCTTTTCCTCTAGTCAGATTTATATGATCGACGGATACTATTGCTTTAACCACGTTCGGGTCATTGTTCTCCTTCTTTTCTTTTATTTCAGCTGCCAACGTTCCTATATCAACGTCACTGTTGCTCAGTAGTTGGAGTGGTATTTTTAAAAATTTAGGGGAAATAGTTGGTAAATCGCCCTGTAAACCAATGACTGCGTCGTGTGATTCATTCGGATCTATCTGGGTTAATGCTTCGTATATTCTATCGGAGCCTGAAGCATGTTCTTCGAGTGTGATGATTGCTTCGCCGCCAGCTTTTGTAACCGCGTCGGCTATTTTATGCTCTGCACAGGCCACTACCACTCTGCCAACTGATGATTCCTTGGCTCGATTCATCACGTGAACTATCATAGGTACCCCTGAAATGTCCGCTAACGGTTTGTTGGGAAGACGTGTGGATCCTAAGCGTGCCGGTATAATAATAATTGGATTTGACGGTTCTGTTTCCACGATTTATCCATTTAAGTTATGCATTAAGATAAAGTTTTTTATATCTGTTGCATAGTTTATAGAAGTTAGACACATTAGTGTGAAGTGGCTAAGTTTGTAACAAAAATATGATAGAGGCTGTGTCTAGACTATGTCACCATTTGAATTGAATAAGATTGTTGGAGCCCTGCTGTTTGCAGGTTTGGTAGTGCTAGTTTCCTGGATTATATCTGATAATGTATATCATGTGCATGAAAGTGAAGGTTCCGTCGCGTATGCTTTAGCTTCACCGTCTGATAGTGAAAACATAACCAGCGATAATAGCAATGATGCAGACGCAACCACCCAACTTTCAATAGAAGATATGTTGGTTTCGGCAGACCTTGCTAAGGGTAAAAAGTTATTTAAAAAATGCTCTGCTTGCCATACTAATGAAAAAGGGGGTAAAAACAAAGTTGGACCAAATCTTTGGGAAGTAGTGGGGCGCGATATAGCGTCAGAGGTTGAATTTAAGTATTCAGAAGCAATGTCATTGGCCTTAGGAAATTGGAACCCAATTTCTTTAAACGAATTCCTTGAAAACCCAAAGAAAAGTTTTCCTGGTACTAAAATGTCGTTCTCGGGTGTCAAAAAAGTATCTGATCGCGCAAATTTAATCGGCTTTTTACAGACCCTGACGGATTAACTGGTTGTCTTATGTTTGTGGTGTGGGTAGGGATGAACCTTCCGATTTACACAAAAAGGATTACTAATCGGAGATAACTTATGGGAATGAGTGAAAGTATCATTCATCCGGTAATATTGTGTGGGGGTTCTGGCACAAGGCTTTGGCCACTTTCTCGAGCCACCTATCCTAAACAATTCCTTCGTCTTTATGGAAATCATACTATGGTACAGGAAACTGTAAGGAGATTTGTAAAGAAGGAATTTTATGAACCACTACTTATTTGCAATGAGTCCCACCGGTTCATCCTTGCGGAGCAACTTCGGCAGATTGGCCTTGAATCTAACCGTTTAATTCTTGAACCAGTTGGTAGAAACACAGCACCTGCTGCCGCAATTGCTGCGCTTATGTTGACTCAAGTAGAAGATGATCCACTTATGTTATTGACACCCGCGGATCACGTCATTGTTGATAATGATCGTTTCTTGAAAGCTATTTTGAGCGGTGCTCCTCTCGCTAGAAGGGGCTTTTCAATGACTTTTGGCGTGGTTCCAGACGCGCCAAAAACGGGTTATGGATATATAAAACAAGGAACTTCGATTGACGATGGATATGCCTATGAAGTTTCTGAGTTTGTAGAAAAGCCTGATAAGCATCTAGCACAATCTTATGTAGATAAGGGAAATTATTTTTGGAACAGTGGGATTTTTCTATTTTCCTGCAAAACGTATATTTCGGAACTAGAAAGATTAAGACCCGATATTCTTGACGCTTGCAAGTCTTCTTTAGAGGCGGCAAAGGAAGAGAATGATTTTTTGCGTCTCCCAGTCCAGACGTTTAGTGAAATTAAGGGTTCATCAATCGACTATGCAGTAATGGAGCAATGTGAAAAGGCGGCAGTAATTCCTATCGATGTTGGTTGGAGTGATATAGGGTCTTGGGACGCTCTTTGGGAAATTTCTAATAAAGATCATGACGGAAATACTACTGAAGGTAACGTTGTACAAAAAGGTTCTATAAATTCTTATATTCGAAGTGATGGGCCTTTAGTAGTGGCACAAAATTTACAGGAAATGTCAGTAATAGCCAGTAAAGACGCTATTTTCATCTCACCACGAGCTAAATCTGAAAAATTTAGTGAATTGATAGATGTACTGTCTAAACAGAAATATTTGGAGCTTACACAGCACACTCGGACCTTGAGACCTTGGGGGTCGTTTGAAGAGTTAAAACTGGGAGAAAACTTCAAAGTAAAGTTACTAGAAATAAAACCAGGGGCCAGTATTTCGTTGCAATTTCATAGACATCGATCCGAGCACTGGGTGGTTGTGGGTGGACGAGCACGCATAACTCGTGACACTGAAATAATCGATCTAGATCCAAACGAATCTACATATGTTGCAGAGGGAGTTAGGCACCGTTTAGAAAATCCGGGAACAAAGATATTGCATGTGGTTGAGGTGCAAAGTGGAACCTATCTAGGTGAAGATGATATAGTGCGTTTGGAGGATCGTTACGGTCGAATTTAGAGGTAAACCTTCAGGTTATTCTCCCAAAATCATTATACCTCTGATTGGTTAACTAATATGTATCGCAGTATTTTTAGTGGCAGTTTGGTTATATTGAATTGCAGTGTGGCGCAAACATATTTGTTACTCGTATAGGCGAAAAGGTTTTAGTCATTCGCGAGCACTATATGGGATGCATGCATCAATTTTCTGACGTTTGATGATTTTTGCGAAGACGTTGTGTTGTGTAGAGTAGAACGAAGCAAGCAATCGCTAATGCCTGCACTAACTCTCGAACTAAATCTAGTGGTTCTGCTACCAGAGAAGGTCGAAATAGCGGTACGCACAGCGCAAACAATATTAGTCGCTCAATTATACTACACCGTTCCGCAAAGAATCCTTGAATAGCAGCGGCGAAGGAAAACATAGCAACCAATGATACAAGAAATATCCATATTAGTTTGAGGGGGTCATCAATCCACAGGATTTTTCCTCCCTCGGATATCCCGTCTATCATTAGTAGCTCAGTATTGAAAATAAAAACAAATGGAAGAATTGCGGTACGTAAATCGTATGTGAACCCTTGAATGCCTGTTTTAATGGGGTCAGTACGTCCAATTGCTGCTGCGGCATAAGCTGCCAGACCGACCGGTGGAGTATCGTCTGCAAGGATACCAAAATAAAAAACGAAAAGATGTGCGGCAATGATCGGAATTAATAAACCAGCGTCGCTACCAAGTGTTACAATTACCGGTGCGGTAAGAGTAGCCATTACAATGTAATTAGCAGTTGTTGGCAGACCCATGCCTAATATCATACTAGTAAGTGCGGTAAGAATAAGCATTAGATAAACATTTCCCATGGAAAGTTTGTCAATTAGCTCAACAAAACGTCCGACTAGCCCAGTGCTAGTAACAACGCCAACTATTATACCTGCAGTTGCTGTGGCAACCCCTACAGCTATCATATTTCTAGCGCCACCTATGAGGCCAAAAAATACGTCTTTGATTCCAGCAATTAGAGATAGTTTCAAAGCCATGACGAGTGTCTCGCCGGGGTGAGCAGTATGTTTAAGTCGCCACCAAGATAACCAAGCTATAATTGGCCTTTGTACAACTATGATGACTACAAGAGCTTCAATGGCGAATAAAGCGGAAGTAATTGCCGACCTTCTCAGAACTACAAGGTAAAAAATTAATACTGCAATAGGTATAAGATAATGTAGCCCGCCCAAAAATGTTTTTAGTAGATTGGGGAGTTCAGATTTGTTTAGACGGCTAATATTTAATTTTCTTGCCTCCAAATGAACTACATAAAAAAGTGCAATGTATGAAATTAATGCAGGAATCAGAGCAGCCCGCACAATATCTAAATACGGGACACCTATAATTTCTGCCATTATGAAGGCAGCGGCACCCATTATGGGTGGCATAAGCTGACCATTAGTAGAAGCAGCAACCTCAATGGCTGCAGCCTTTTGAGCCGGCAAACCAATCTTTTTCATCAATGGAATCGTAAAAGTGCCGGTGGTGACAGTATTAGCAATGGATGAACCGGAAACCATTCCTGTAAGGCCCGATGCGACAATTGCTGCTTTTGCTGGCCCACCACGCATCCACCCTAGACCCGCGAATGCAACATCTATGAAGTACTTTCCCGCGCCAGCTCGTTCTAATAATGCTCCAAATAAAACAAACAAAAATACAAAATCAGTAGACACCCCGATCGGGACGCCGAAAATACCTGTAGTGGATAAGTATTGATCATTGATCACATACTCTAAAGGTATTCCTCGGTGTCGCAAAAATTCAGGCATATAGGGGCCTAGGAAGCTATAGCTAAGAAAAATAATAGCTAGGATAGGTAGGGCGAGCCCCAGAGCTCGGCGTGCAGCTTCTAGTAAAAGAATCACCATTATCACGCCGATCCAGACGTCAGCACTGCTCGGAAGTCCTTGGCGCATGACCACGCCTTCGTAATCCCACCAGAGATAAAGAGCCGCAACGGCAGCACAAATTCCCAATAATAAATCAATTATCGGAATGTAATCTTTATTAGAGCGGCGAAGCTTTCCAGTTTTTTTTCGACGGAATATTAATGTATACCATTTGGGCGGGCGGCTCTCATTAATAGCTGGATATGCAAGAAATACTAGCAGTATTGCAAAAGCCAAGTGCCAAGTTCGCGCAATTGTGGCATTAATCGGTTGGTAGGCAATATAAAGTTGGAACGCTGACCAAGCCAGACACATCAGAATTATAATTGCCCGATGATAAGATGCTTGTGGTGAGCGCATAACGCCCTCTTTTTGAGAGGGGTTTGCTGTTCTTAGGCTTGCTGTGTCATCGCTTCCAAATTTATAATCCGACATGTTTCGTTACACTTAGTTTTTATCGGCGATTAAACAATTAGGAAAACAAAGAGCTGGCTGGGCCAGCCCTTTGTTAAAAGTGAGCGACTTGCAGTTCTATTTCCAGCCCTGCTCCTTATAATATTTGTCCGCTCCTTTGTGAAATGGAGCAGTTAAGCCCTTTAACATAGATTTTGGAGTAAGAATACGAAACGCCGCGTGTGTTCCTTTAAGTTCATCAAGATTTTCAAATACTGTTTTCACGGTATCATAAACCATTTGTTCAGAAGCTTTCGCACTTGTCACTACAGTCGCTGTTACAGCATAAGTTTCAACTTCTTCGTCTACGCCTTTGTATGTTCCAGCAGGTATTGTCGTCATGACGTAGTATGGTCTCTCGTCAACAAATCCATAAATTGCTGCGTCATTTATGGGGATAATTTTTATTTTAGTAGAATTTGCCGGCTCTTGAATTGCTGCGGACGGATTACCAACTGTGTAGAAAAATGCGTCAATTTTTTTATCAATAAGTGCTCGGCTAGCTTCTTGTTGTTGAAGTCCCTGAGCATCAATATCCTTTTCCTTATCAATGCCATATATTCTAAGAACATCCTCTGCATTTCCTCTCTGTCCGGAACCAGGGTTGCCAATATTTACAGTTTTACCCTTCAGGTCATTGACACTGTTTATGCCAGTATCTGCGCGAGTAACCAGAAGTACGGTTTCAGGGTGCATACTAAACACGCTTCTTAAGTCATCCATTGGCTTGCCCTGCCAATCGCCTTGACCTCGAAAGGCTTCGAAATTTCGATCAGATTGAGCTACTCCAAAGTCAAGCAATGTGCGTTTTACGGCGCGAATATTGAAAACAGAGCCGAGTGCCGGCCTGCCAACACAATTATAATTATCGCCATTATGCTTGTTGAGCAAATTACAAACATTGAGAGCTACTTGATAATAAACACCGGTTACAGAACCGCCGCCTATCAATATGTCCTGTCCTGCTTTTGCAGGAACCGTTATGAATGTTCCCATTGCAAGAATTGCTCCAAACAGAGCTAAAATTGCTCTTCTGCCTAACATGGGCTTATCTCCTCCTATTTGTGCTTGATGTTCAAATAAATAAATTTAAAACATTAGAAAAACTGGTAATTTCTAGTAGCTATGACTGCTTTCCATAGACCGTAGCTGTGACGAAGGTTTAATGCAACCAGACCTTCAAATTAAAATACTAAATCTTTAGCCACCAAAGTGTGCTTCAGGTTGTTCAGTGAAGCTATATTGGAATAGTCAGAGCTACTTTATATGGTTGTTATTTTATTAGCTTGCTAAGTAATTTAAACTCTGGCGTTCCTGCAATTTTTACCCATTCGAAAATTACCATTTCATTTGTGACGCAATGTGCCCCGCAAGATGCCATTCTACTTAGTCCAGCTTGCTTATTTTCGGGGGATCTAGAGCCCACGGCATCAATTACCACATAAACATTAAATTTTTCATTTATGCAATCTATTACTGTTTGCATTACGCATATATGCGTTTCAGTTCCACATACTATGACTTGATCTCGACCTATCGAGCGTAGCTTTTGAAGCTCGTTCTTAAACAAATCCTCCCCCATAGCACTAAAAGTTAGCTTGCTAACTAAAATATCATCAGAGTTGGTTTCTGCGCTAATTAGATCTAGTGTACTCCCCAAGCCTTTAGGATATTGTTCTGTAATAATCATTGGAATGTCTAACCGATTGGCACTTTTTTGCAAAATAAGTATTTGTTCGATTAGTTCGTTATTCAGATGTACTGCAGGCATTAACTTAGTCTGTACATCAATAATTACGAGAATAGATCGGTTAGCTTCTATTAACATCAACGCGTTCCCCATATATAATTTTAACAAAAGTCCTCGGGTGACCCCGATGCGTCATTAGCAATTCTCGTGTTATAGAAAATGTCTGTGATAATTAGGGTCGTCAATAATATAGTTTCTTATTGCCTAACTTCTTGCAAGTTTTCCTTATCGGCCACTGAAAGATATTAGATATGAAAAAATTAGCTAGTAATGAATACCCTATTTTGGATCAATTAAGGGAAAGATGGAGTCCTCGAGCCTTCTCCCATCGTCCAATATCTATAGAATCAATCAAGTCCATATTGGAATCTGCAAGATGGGCAGCATCTTGCTTTAATGAACAGCCTTGGCGTTTTATAATAGCTTCAGAAACTCAACCTTTAAGCTTTGAGATTGCGCTAAGTTGTTTAAATGAATGGAACCGAAGTTGGGCTTCGTCTGCACCGTTGATTCTTTTTGCGTTTTCAAAGGAATATTTCGAGGATGGAAAAAAGAATTTCCACGCTGCATATGATACTGGTCAAGCTGTAGCAAATATGACAATTCAAGCGACGACCCTTGGTCTTTCAATGCATCAGATGGCGGGTATATTATCTGAAAAAATATGTGCCTCTTATAATGTACCGCTCGGATTTACTCCAGTTTGTGCAGCGGCGATTGGTTATCAGGGGAATACTGAGAATCTTACTGACGATTTAAGAGAAAAAGAATTGGCACCTAGAACTCGAAAGCCTCTTTCCGAACTGGTGTATGCTGAAAAATGGAATGAAACAGCATTTTAGAAGTAACAAAAATTATTACTCCTGTTGTTTAATTATGTTTTAAGAACCAAGTATAAAAATATAGTTTAGTATGCACATATTTGCTGGCCTATATTGGTATGCAGAGTTATTACACAATATATTAATGAGAAGGCCCTTTAAAGTATGACTATCAGTATTGCGATTGTGGGATCTGGTCCAGCGGCATTCTATACTGCTGATGCCTTGATTAAGGCTGATTGCCAGTGTGAAGTGGATATCGTAGAGAGATTACCTACGCCTTATGGTTTAATCCGCTATGGTGTGGCTCCAGATCACGAAAAAACAAAAAATGTATGGCGAGCCTTTGCTAAGACGGCACAGAATGAACATGTCAGGTTTTATGGAAATGTCGAGATAGGAAGGGATATCCTTTTAGATGAACTGCGGAATATGTATGATGCGGTTGTATTAGCAGTAGGTGCAGGAAGTGATCGATCTACAGGGATTTCAGGTGAGGAGAAGAAAGGGGTGTTCGGCTCTGCGACATTCGTAAATTGGTATAATGGTCATCCAGACTTCCGCAATTTAAATCCTGATTTAAATGTAGAAAGTGCGGTCGTTCTTGGTAATGGTAATGTTGCGATAGATGTTGCGCGTGTATTGGTTAAGACTCCAAATGAAATGGCTATGACTGATCTTCCAGAATATGCCTCTAAGTCTATTCATAATTCTACCCTAAGGGACGTATTTATGGTCGGGCGTCGTGGGCCTAATGAAGCAAAGTATACCAACGTTGAATTAAGAGAAATGGGTCAACTTGAAAACTGTGTGCCTCAAATTGAAGCCCTGCAAATACCAAACGCAGTGGAGGGGGATATGTCGGATAGGGACCGCCGATTAAGAGAAAAGAATCTGGCCACTATAAAAGAATTCGTGGATCGCAAACCAAATGAGAAGGATAAACGTGTCCATTTCTTATATTACTCTCAGCCTATTGAAATATTTGGAGAAAAGCGTGTTGAGGGCGTGCGTTTTGAAAAAACGCGTGTTCAAAATGGTCGGGCAGAAGGAATTGGGGAATATTTTGACATTAAGTGCGGTATAGTTATTGCGGCTACTGGTTATACGTCAAAACCCGTGAAAGATGCACCATTTGATCATAAAGCTGGTATAGTTACAAATGTGGATGGCTTGGTTGATGATGGGCTCTATGCGGTAGGATGGATTAAGCGCGGGCCAACAGGAGTAATAGGCAGTAATAAACCAGACGGTAAGCTTGCAGCTGAACAGATATTAGCGCGACATGCTATAAATAATGAATCAGGTATTAAAAAGGGTGGTAGAGAAGCGCTAAACGCACTGTTGGTACAACGAGAAATTCGATCTATCAGTTTTAAAGAATGGCAGCTAATAGAAGCAGTAGAAATTACAAATGCCAACGAAGGTGCACCAAGAAAAAAATTTGTTACAATTTCGGATATGCTAGGAATTCTAAAGTAAATTTGTGACTAGATTACATTTTAAAAGGTTTGTAAATTGACCAATTTGGTAATTTTTTTCAGTTTTTAATCTAGAAGAAAACTTTTTTTGTTTTGATTGTGGACGAAACCGAAGATTAGGAATATGAACTGTTAGCTAGTTGAGATCATTGGAGGACTAGCTTTTAGTTTTTGAAGTACCCATTGTTAAATATTTGGAGAATTGTGTGAGTACGGATAGAAATGCAGCGCTAAAGATGGTTGATCAGCCCCGTGAGGAGGTTGATTCGGTTGTAGTACGTTTCGCCGGGGATTCAGGTGACGGAATTCAATTAACTGGGGGGCGATTTGCTGAAACTACGGCGCTCTCAGGGCAAGATCTTGAAACTTTTCCAGATTTTCCAGCAGAAATTAGAGCTCCTATAGGAACCACATATGGCGTCTCGGCGTTTCAAATTAATTTTGGTTCAGATACCATTATGACATCTGGTGATGCGCCAGACGTCCTTGTTGCACTCAATCCCGCTGCTCTGATAGTAAACATAGATGAACTAAAACCTGGCGGACTTGTCATTTTGGATGCGGGTTCTTTTACAGAGAAAAATATTCAAAAGGCTGGTTATCAGAAGAACCCTTTAGAAGACGGAAGTTTGGAGAAGTTTAGAGTATTCCCGATCGATATTTCTCGTCTCACATTAGAAGCAGTAAGTGTAGCTAGTGTTAATAAGCGCGATGGTCTACGTTGCAAAAATATGTGGACCTTGGGTCTCATTAGTTGGATGTATGACCGACAATTAGAGCCATCCACTGACTGGTTAGAAAACAAGTTTGGTAAAAAATTGCCTGAGGTTGCGCAAGCTAATATTGCTGCTCTTAAGGCTGGTCACGCTTTTGGTGAAACCGCGGAAATGCCTGACGGTGTTCGAGGCATTACTATTAAACCCGCAGATTTCATCCCTGGTGTATATCGAACGGTAACAGGAACAGAAGCAACTGCATGGGGCTTGGTAGCTGGAGCTCAGTTAGCTGGGCTAAAAATGACAATGTGCTCATATCCGATTACTCCAGCTTCCGGACTTTTGCATATATTGTCGCGTTTAAAAGCGTATGACGTTACAACCTTTCAGGCCGAAGATGAGATAGCAGCTGTATGTGCTGCAATAGGAGCGTCGTATGCTGGTGCTCTTGGAGTAACTTCGAGTTCTGGTCCGGGTATTGCATTGAAAACTGAAGCTGCAGGTCTTGCTATTGCAACTGAATTACCACTAATTTTAGTTAATACACAGCGTGCTGGACCATCGACAGGAATGCCTACAAAAACTGAGCAGTCAGACCTATATCTGTCTGTATACGGTCGGAATGCAGATGCGCCCCTCGTTGTACTTGCGGCATACTCATCGGCTGACTCCTTTGAGGTAGCTATTGAGGCAGTAAGGTTAGCTACTAAATATATGACTCCTGTTGTTCTATTAAGTGACACCTATATTGCTAATGCTGCAGAACCTTGGTTGGTTCCGAATGCTGATGATTTGGAACCATTTAAAGTGAGCTTTCGTACAGATGCTAGTAATTTTCAGCCATTTATGAGAGATGAAGGTACTTTCGCTAGACCTTGGGTAAAGCCGGGCACCCCGGGTCTCGAACATCGTATCGGAGGTTTAGAAAGAGCCTCCGAGAGTGGTAATGTTTCGTATGACCCGGAAAACCATCAGAGAATGACTAACTCTCGGTTTAAAAAGATTGATGGAATATCAGAGGATATTCCTTTGCAAGAAATTGATTCTGGTGCAGAAACTGGTCAATTAGTTGTAGTGGGCTGGGGCTCCACTTACGGGCCAATTAGTAGAGCTGTGGAAATATTGCGTGCAGAAGGTAAGGCAATAAGTCACGTACATTTACGGTATATCAATCCCATGCCAAAAAATTTAGGGCAGCTTTTAGGTCGATTTGAAAAAGTATTAGTCCCTGAACTGAATATGGGTCAATTATCCACATTATTAAGAGACAAGTTTTTGGTACCTGCAGAGGGTCTGAATAAAGTTACTGGAAAGCCATTTCAAATTTCAGAAATTGAAAATGGTATCCGCGATAGTTTGGAGAAGTAAAATGAATGATATAGGAACTCAAACCGAACTTACTGCCAATGATTTCACTTCTGACCAAGAGGTGCGCTGGTGTCCAGGTTGCGGGGATTATGCAATTGTTAAATCGGTTCGCAAGGCCTTGGCTGAAATTGGAACTCCCACAGAAAATGTTGTTTTTGTATCTGGCATCGGGTGTGCTGCACGGTTTCCATATTATATGGCTACTTATGGCTTTCATACTATTCACGGCAGGGCACCCGCTGTGGCGACAGGCGTTAAATTATCGAATCCAGACCTAGATGTTTGGGTGGTTGGCGGGGATGGCGATATGCTTTCTATCGGAGGCAATCACACCCTGCACGCCCTTCGACGAAATGTTGATATTAATCTACTCTTATTTAACAATGAAATTTATGGTCTGACCAAGGGTCAGTATTCTCCCACTTCACGTGAAGGTACTCTCTCACCGTCTACGCCAATGGGTTCAGTAGATTATCCCGTATCTGCGACATCATTTGCTCTTGGTGCAGGCGCGCGATTTGTGGCACGATCAATTGATACTGATCAAAAGCATATGCCGAAAGTTTTAACTCGCGCACATGAGCACAAGGGAGCGTCATTTGTAGAAATATTTCAAAACTGTATTGTGTATAATGACGGTGCGTTCAGTAGTTTTTCGGAAAAAAAATCAGCGACAGACACACAACTCCATTTGGAACATGGAAAGCCATTGATATTTGGCAAAGAAAACAATAAGGGGATACGAATAAATCATGATATTTTAGATTTGGAGGTTGTAACTATTGGAGAGAATGGCACTACAACTGATGATATTTTGGTGCATGATGAAACCAATCGCACTTTGGCTGGCTGGTTGGCACGTATGGAAGCACCAGCCTTTCCAGTTGCGATTGGTGTACTCTATTGTAATCCAGCTGAAAGCTACGAAGAAGCCGTGCAGCATCAGGTTATAGAGGCTAAGAAAAAATCGCCAGTCGCTGATTTGAACAATCTATTACAAAGTGGGCATACATGGAACGTTGAATGATTGTAAGTTTTGTTACTTTAATTTTGGATGGCTCTATTTTTCAAATTCAGTGTACGTAGCTATTAATATAAACAAACACTAGTTGTACGTTAATACTAATTTATGTTTTCGTAACGTTCGAAAGTTGATTGGCAATCAAAGTTGCGTAGAGACCTTTTGTCGCAAGCAAATTTTTGTGATTTCCACGTTCAATAATTTGTCCCTTATTCATGACTATAATTTGATTAGCGTCACGTATAGTCGAGAGTCGGTGCGCTATAACTACAGTAGTACGAGTTTTCATCAATTCATCGAGAGCCTGTCTAACTAGCCGTTCGTTTAGTGCATCCAGATGAGAAGTCGCTTCATCCAAAATTAAAATTGGTGAATCTTTCAAAAATGCGCGAGCGATTGCAATTCTCTGGCGTTGCCCCCCCGAAAGTCGAGTGCCACGTTCACCAACCCTGGTCTCCAATCCTTCAGGCAAACTAGCTATAAACTCGGTGAGTGCAGATCGTTCTATGGCTAAGCTTATGTCATTGCTGTTTGCATCGGGGCGAGCAATTAAAATATTAGCTCGAATTGTATCGTTAAAAAGGTAAGTATCCTGAGCGACTAGGGCTATACGGCTTCGCAAGTCATTTAGGAGCCATTTTTTATGCTCAATTCCGTCTAAACTTATCTTGCCCTGTTCTGGATCCCAGAATCTCATTAGTAGTTGCGCTAGTGTTGATTTTCCCGCTCCTGATGGGCCTACTAGAGCTACTGTAGTCCCTGCGACAATTGATAAGTTTACTTTATCAATAGCTGGCCGGGGTGTTCCAGGATAAGTAAAGCTCACTTCTTCAAGTTGTATAACCGGTCCGGTATAGTTTTCTTCCTTATTGTAACCCAGACCATCCTGAATGGTTATTGGCTCACTATGTACGGCATGCAATCGCCGAGTGCCCCCAAGTGTTTCCGCTAGTTGGCGACCAATGTTGGCTATCTCAGATATTGGTAAAAATGCAGCCATAGCAAGCAATGCTAAAAGAGGAAGCATACCTCTTTCAAGTTCACCAGAAGATACCAACCATGCGCCGGTAATCACCACGGCAAGACCACCTAACCCAGTTGCTGTTTCTACTAGGGTATTTTGTAGTGTGAGGTCTCGGAAGTATGGTAGCCGAAATGCGTGATGACGATGTATTAAATCTATAAGCTCTTGACCTCGGCGTTGCTCCTGGCGAAATGCTATAATTTCTGTTATACCCTGAAGAGTATCAGTTGAATGAGCATTGAGTTCCCCTTGAGCTTCTCGAGCACGAGACGCAAGATTATCAATTCTTTTACGCATAAAAAATGGTGATATTGCTACCATCAATAGGAATGGCGCCAGTGCTGCTGCCATTGGTGACCCATAAATGCATACAGCAGCTAGAACAGCTCCTGGTATTAGTATTGAGACAAAAGCTGGCGCTACTGTATGTGCAAAGAAATATTCAACATTTTCTATATCCTGAGTTGCCATTGATACTAAATCACCGCTTCGACGGCGCAAAAGATAGGCGGGAGCCAGAGAATTAAGTTTATCAAATAATGCAACACGCATTTTGGTAAGAAGGCGAAATGCCATATCATGAGCAGCCCATGATTCAAGCCAGTGTAAAATTCCAGCAAAGGGTGCAAGAACGTATAGAATGATCAAGAGTAATTCGAATGTTTCACCTTGTCGAATTGCCAATACGACCAGTGCGCTTATTATACCAACGCCAATAAGTGCTAGAACTCTTAAAACCCCCAGACAAAAAGTTAGCGCTACCAAATGCCGAAAAGGCCATACATGCTTTAAAAGTATACGAGTAGCGTGTATCCACCCAATATCTTTGGCGCGCAAAATTTCATCAGTTGGGAGTAAGCTTTTGAAATGGTCGTCTTCTCTGACGTCTAAGTCTTTTACAATATGAGCTGGTAAAAATTCTTTTTTCACCTGTTTCTCTGATTGTGCTGCCATTAGTTCATAGTAAGTCTTTTGTTGTTCCATCAAATCGACATGGGTTCCAGATTCTACGACATATCCATTATTTAAGACAAATATATGGTCGGTATTAATAACGCTTGAGAGGCGATGAGCTAAAATTATAACAGTACGCCCTTTCATCAATCTATCTAATGCTTCCTGTATTATTGATTCGTTCTCAGCGTCAACGGCTGATAGTGCTTCGTCTAATATCAGAAAGGGAGCATCTGTTAATAAGGCTCGGGCAATGGCTATACGTTGGCGCTGACCTCCTGATAGACGTATCCCTCGTTCACCAATTACTGTCTGATAACCTTGTGGCAATGATGATATAAATTCGTGGGCATTTGCGGCCATAGCGGCTGCTTTCAACTCTTCTTGCGAAGCACCGGGCTTTCCGAATCTAATATTCTCTTCAGCTGTACCATGAAAAAGATATGTATCTTGATGTACTACCGCAAAATGGGTTCGAATCTGTTCGAAAGTAAGGTGGTTTAAATTATGTCCCCCGAGTAATATATCACCAGATTCAGGGTCGTATAATCGAAGTAACAGTTTTACTAAGGAAGATTTTCCACACCCACTTGGCCCTACAATTCCAATTCTCTGACCTGGTGCAATTTTAAAGTTTATATTTTTATGGATAAAATTCTGACTTTCTGGATAGCGAAACTTTACTTCTTTAAATTCCAACGAAGATTCCAGATAAGGAACTGTACTTTGCTTGTCCGTTCTTGCCGTTTTCAAGTTTGAGCTCTCTAAAACCAATGGGTTAGAATTTAAAAGTTTAAAAATTCCTTCAGCAGCCGATTGCCCCAACATGCCCTGATGAAGTAGTATACGTAGATCCCGCATAGGTCGGAATATCTCTACTCCCATCATTAAAATTATTAAAAGAATACCGATGTCTATTTGATTGGTAGCAACGCGCCAGGCACCGATGCCAAGTGCTAAGGATGCTCCGAGGGCTATACTGCCGTCGGTTATTCCTCGGCCTAAAGAATTAGTTGCTAAGACCCACATCGTTTTCCGATACAAATCATAGGCTTTTATAGCTAAGTCTTTTGCCCGCTGGTGACTTTGACCAAAGGCGATGAAAGTTGGCAAGCCCTGTATTGAATCTAAAAACTCTGAGCCATACGAAGCGTATGCCGACTGTCGTGCCTTTGCTGCCTTGCGGTCCCATCTATGAAAAGCGGTTGGTGCGATTAGAGAAAATAGAGCGAAGCCCAGTAATGTGAAAGCTAGAGGTAAATCTAGAAATGCTACAAAGATAAAAATACCAATTGGTGTTAATAACGCCACGCATAATTGTGGTATATATTGCCCAAAATATGTTTCCAATTGTTCAACGCCGTCTATTAGTATTAAGAGTGTTGCGCCAGTTCGGTCGTGGCTAAAATATGAGGGGCCAAGCTCCATCAGTCTGTCATATATTCTCCTTCTCAGTGTAACCTGTACTTTCGCTGCTGTTTGGTGAGCGCTATTTCCACGCCAGTATTCTAATACTCCTCTTAAACACATCATCGCGCAGGTAAGTACAAAAGGTAGAATCATCTCTGAGAGAGAAGTGCCAGAAAATATTTTGGCTAAAAGCCAGCCCAATAACGCTAGTCGTGCAATACCAACTATAGTTGATACTAAACCAAGTGCTGCATTAAATGCGATTCTAAGTCGTACACCTTCAGTGAAGACCCAGAGCCTTTTATCCAGATACATTTCCGTATATTACTCAGTAGTTTTTTGATCAGGTACTTTAAGGTTAGTAGCTATAACTTCCTATTCTGGAAAATATGTACATATATTATTTTATTCAAGAATCAACTGATTGGAATATGAGGAGCTGCTGTAGTTGGAAGAATGCCTATGGCTCTTGGATCAGCGGCCTCTCTTGTTTCGATGTGAGTTTCCTCGAAACCGTGATGCTTGTAAAAATTTATGGCTGTTGGATGGTCTAAATTACATGTATCAAGAGTTATCTTCATTACATTTTTATGCCAAGCCTGATTAAGGAGAGTTTGCATCATAAAACTTCCTAGATGCTGTCCAATAAATTTAGGTATTAAACCAAAGTAACGTATGGCAGGTATCTTGTTATTAGTCGTGTCAAGTTCTGTAAATCCTGCAATTTCTTGGTTTACCTGAAGTAAATTAATTTCCGTACATTCATTTGAAATGATTTTGCCAAGGACACAATCTGTCAGAGCAAGGCGCTCCCACCAAAGCCAGTGCTCGCCAACTTTACGATACAGCTTACGATAATCTTCAACCTGAATATCTTGTGTTCTTACAAACTTTATTTTTGTAGACCCATGGGGTGCGTTAGCTTCCTTGACCGGTGGAGTTTTTCGTTCCATATAAGTTACTTGCCAATTTAACATTTATCTATTTTTTCCCTTTGATCTAACAGTAAATAATGACTGGCCGAAAAAATACATATAGAGATTAACGGTCGAAGAATTCCTGTTACATACCTAGTGAAAGTCCTTCATCTAATACCAATAAAGACCCATGCATGGCTCGACTATCATCGCTTGCCATAAAAAGGGCTGCGCGAGCCATGTCCATAGAATCCGAATAAGTTCGTCCACTAGGAGTCCTGTTGGTCATTATATTTAGAAGGGGTTCGAATTTTTTTTCAGTCCGAATGTTTTCATTCATCGGCGTAGCGGTGTTTCCTGGTAAAATTGCATTTACTGAAATTCCGTAAGGCGCCAGCTCTTGGCTGAGAGCTCGAGTAATCAAATTTACTCCTGCTTTTGATGCGCAATAAATAGAAAAACCACCGAGTGCCATAACACCTGCAACAGAGGAGATATTAATGATATTACCATTACCCTGCTTTTTCATAATTGGTGCAACCTCATTGCAGCAGAAGAATAAAGACTTCAAATTAATGTCCATTATCTTGTCATACTGTGATTCTGTAGTATCGCCAATATCAGTTTGATAGAATAGCCCCGCAGAATTAATCAAAATATCTATACGACTGTGGTCATTTGTTACTATATCAACTAATTTATGTATCTTGCTGATGTCGCTGAGGTCACATAGATAAGGTGTCGCTAGACCTCCAGTTTTGGTAATATTTTCAGCAACAGAATTCGCTTTGGTAATATCGGAATGCCCCACAAGAGCAACCGATGCACCCTCGCTAGCAAAGAGTTCGGCACAAGCCTTGCCAATTCCCGAGGTTCCGCCGGTAATTAACGCAACTTTTCCGTTTAGTTTTGGATCCCTTGCCATCTGCATTTTCATGTTTATTTGTAACAACTGTGTTGAAGGGCATCAATTACCTTGTGGCAAAATGTTAATAAATTGTTATCAGGAAAAATACCAAAGTTTTTCGCTCGGTTATTAACGTGAGAGAGTATACCGTTTTCCCAGACAGATTTTGCTTGGCCTATACAAGCACTTGTGTGACTAACGGTCGCTGCAATGATATTTTGATCATCGAGTAATGATAAGCGTGCTATTCCGCTTCTATCTGCACTCAATCCAGCGTCGTTAAAAATCATTGCGGTTGGTGGCTCTTCCATTAACTTATTTTCAGAATTTTTAAATAGGCCACCATGGGAGCCGGTAATTATTATCTCTCCTCTATCGTCATTACGAAGCAAGGAGAGCGAGTCAATTCCCCAGACATTGGGTTCACCACATTTCCTAGCTTTTCTGAGCAAAAATCGCGATTCACCAAACTCAGGGATTGCAGACGACCATTGATCAGCTAATTTCATTCGTGTTGCACAGTCTTCGCAACTCTGATCTTGATAGCAACCTAAGGAGCCTGCTATTTTGTTGACATGACTAATTATACCTCGATTTAGTTGATCTTTGCCATCAGCGATACGAGCGCTCCTATGTTGTAGGGCAGCAGCCGGCATTCCGAGTTTTTCGAGATAAGAAAGCGAACCTATACCCGCGGAATTTTTCCCCACGCCAGCGTTATGAAGGATAACAGCCTTCACTCCAGCTTTAGCAGCAAGGTAGCCGGCATAAAGGCCACCGTGCGAACCGCCAATTAAAACTTTTCCTCGATGACTAGAATTCAAACTGGTAACGGTATCGACCCATAGGACATCAACCATACCGCAACTAGAATACCATTTTCTATTTTTTTCAAGTATTATGTTTTTCGAATTGTTTAACTCTAACTTATAAGTAGTAAGAGTTAGGCGTGTTTTATCCCACGGAGTTCAAATAGCAGCCCTAACCACCCATACCCACGAATTCCTTTACAAGTTCTGGATCCGAAAGTTGGTCTGGAGACACTTCATTAACCAGTTGGCCACGCTGGATTATATGCACTTTGTGAGATAAAGAAGCTATAAAATCAAGGTTATGTTCAACCAAAATAATTGTAAGTTTACGACTTCTGCCAAGCGCTTATAGGATATCAATTATTTCGTCTACAATTGAAGGTTGAATTCCTTCGGTAGGCTCATCAAGTAAAAGTATGTCAGGATTGCTACATAAGCAACGTGCCAGAGCTAATATTTGTTGTTCACCGCCAGAAAGCACGCGTCCCGAACGATCCAATAATGGTTTTAGCCGTGGAAATGTTTCTAATGTTTCTTCAAGAATTTTATTTTCATCCACCTTATGCATAGTAAAAGCTATACGTAGGTTATCAAGAACCGTGAGGTTTGGGAAAATATCACGTCCTTGTGGTACGTATCCCATGCCGTTCAGGTTGCGTTTAAAAGAGGGCATACGGGTAATATTTTTTCCCTTTAACTCTATAACTCCCTCAGTAGGTTTTAAAAGTCCTATAAGTGTTTTTAGAAGCGTAGTCTTCCCCATTCCATTGTGGCCTAGGATTCCGATGAATTCTCCTTCATTAACTTGAAGATCAATTCCGTGTAATATTGGTATGCGCCCATAGGCTGTTTTTAGTCCATCAACTGAAAGCATAATCAGTAACCTCACGCTTTCCAAGATAGACATCTCTGACTTCTTGGTTTTTAAGGACATTTTCCATTGTGTCCTCAACTAATATAGAGCCTTGGTTAAAAACAGTTACTTTATTAGCGATTGCTTTAATAAATTGCATATCGTGTTCAACTACAATTAGTGATGCAGTACGATTAATCTCTCGAATCATTTCTGTAGTACGGTGTACTTCCTCATGGGTCATTCCAGCTGTTGGTTCATCTAGCAGAATTAACTCTGGATTTCCCGTTAAAACTATCCCAAGTTCTACACCTTGTCGTTCGCCATGAGCCAATTGCCCTACTAACTTTTTCGAAAGATGAGTTAAACCAATTCTTTCTAGAACCTCATCAACGATGCGACATGCTTCTCTATCCTTGTGCTGTTTTCTTGCAGAGAGCCAGATATTTTCATATACGTCCAGGCCATCAAAGACGCTTGGTACTTGTGTTTTAATGCCAATACCCCGCTGTGCAATTTGGTGTGTATGCAGTCGCGTTATATTGTTACCCTGATAAACAACTTGTCCTGAAGTAGGTTTATATTGGTGTGTAAGACATCGAAAAAAGGTAGTTTTTCCGGCACCATTAGGGCCGATGAGACATCTCAACTCCCCGTTTTGCATGCTAAAATCAACGTTGTCGACTGCAACTACGCCCCCAAAACGCATTGTAAGGCCACGAGTCTCTAATATGGGAGAGGAGGAGGTCTCAACCATTTGTTGTTTCTCTTTGTGGTTGCGGGGACTGTTTAGTGGTCGGCGACTCTTCTTCGGGGCGAACCGCAGGTAGATATCTTAGTATTAGTAAACGAGCGGTTGGTTGCAGTCCTTGAGGTACCGCCAAGACAAAGATAACGATAATAGCTCCGAATACTAGGTAGGTATTAAGAAAACTAACAAAACTTTGAGTGCCGAGCCAGTTATATAGCATTTGTAATGCAAGACTGCCTAACATTGGACCGACTAAGGTGCCAACACCTCCAATAAGAACCCACATAATGATCTGTGCTGCTAACCCAAGAGCAAAAACATCTGGGTTAATGAAGTTATTAAAACTAACAAAGAGACACCCAGCAAGTCCGGCAATGCCAGCGCCTATGGAGAAAGTGATCATTTTATAAAATCTAACGTCGTAACCAAGGTATTCGGCACGTGTTTCATTTTCTCGTATGGAAACCACTACTCTTCCAAAATGGCTGCGTAATAAAATTCTAATACCAAAGTAAACTAATATAAGTAGCGCCATAGCTACATAGAATATATCGTCAGGCCAGAGGGGCGAATCAGGAAAACCTGGCCAATTAAATCCAGGAATTGCAGAAATACCGTTAAAACCCATCAATCGAGCGTTGCCAATAACATATTCTTCGCCCGAGGTGGAGCGGATAAATGCATAAAATATCAGAGTGACTGCAAGTGTTACCACAGCAAGATAAATGTCACTTAGCCGCCCATAAAACATAAAGTAGCCGAGAAGCATTGCAAATGCGGCCGGTACAAATATAGAGAGAAGAATAGGTATACTGCTCTCCCCCATATTTATGACAGAAATAGCATAAGCATAGCCACCAATCCCAAAAAATGCAGATTGGCCAAAGCATAAAATTCCACCAAAACCCCAGATAAAGGCCATGGAGAGAGCGAGCATGGCTGTGGATACAAATAGAATAATTTTAAGTAATACAAATAGATCAAATACGTGTGGTGCGGCAAAAAGTATGGCGAGCATCACTACGCCAACAAAAAGCAGGCCTCGAGCATTCCAACTGAAAAGATGACGGGAAAGAGTCACAAAGACCTCCTGAATATTTTTCCAGTAATCCCTTGTGGCAGTAAACGTAATACGACTACTGCAACTATTAATAAGACTACACCACCTATTATTGGGGTTGTTTCGTAGGTAACTAATTGTCTTACCGTTCCGAATATACCCGAGGCGACAATAGTTCCCGTCACTGCACCAGCTCCTCCGGTTATCACTGTTATGAATGCCTGAGCTACATACGTGAATCCAACCGTTGGAATAATTTGTGAAATTGGAGCTAATAGTCCCCCGGCAAGACCAGTCAAAGCTGCCCCTATGCCAAATGTGACCATATAGACCCTTGGTGGGCTTATACCAAGCACTGAAGCTTGTTCTGCGTTTTGCATTGTACCGCGAGCGATAAGTCCTAGTCGTGTTCTAGTAAAAACAACGTAAATACCAGCAAACAATATTATTGCGAGACCGATTAATACTAGGCGATATACCGACATTTGGTATTCGCCAATGCTAAAATTGCCAAGAGGAGCAGACACGCCAGTGATATAATTTCCAAAAATGACGGTAACAATACCTATGAGTAAAAGGCTAAGTCCCCACGTCGCTATGAGCGTATCAACAAGCCGACCATAAAAAAACCGGATGAGGAGCCGTTCAGAGATTATGCCGATTATGCCAACTACCAAAGGGGATAGGATTAACATGGAAATCCAAATATTCACTCCAGCATTTGTTGCAACTACGGTGGTATAACCACCAAGCATCATAAATTCGCCATGTGCAAAGTTAATCACTCGCATCATGCCAAAGATAATCGCCAGCCCGGCGCATGTTAGCGCCAGGCTGGAAATTCCATTTAACACTTCAATAATTAGAAGTGCGACCGTATCCACGGTTTATCCTCTACCTTAGTATTTTATAACATTCCTCAGACTAAAGTATTGGCTCTAGGTGAGCATTCATATCTGGAGTCTTTGTCAAATCACAGCGATCTACGACGTCACTTGGGTACAGCTGGCTGTAACTCTTGAAGATATTCCATGATTGGTTTTGACACTCCGCGACGTGCATATCCTGAACTACATGGTTAGTGACCGGATCTACAACCATGTGTCCGGCCGGCCCATCCCAATGGATATCACCACTGCGCAGCGCATCTATAACTGCTTGACGCTCATGCGTGCCTGCCTTTTTAACACCTTCAGCCCACAACATGGTTCCTATATAGCCACCGATCCCAACTGAATTAAGATAAGGAGCATCGTCTCCAAAGCGTTTATGATAGCGTGCAACAAAGTCCTTATTGGCGGGTAATGCCAATTCTTGAAAGTATGGCTGTGCCGCCACTATGCCGTTTCCTTCTTCGGGTTGTAACTGCATGTGTTCGTTACCAACGCCAAAGGTTTGAGAAACAATTGGGATTTTATTCAGCATACCAGCTGCAGCCCACTGGCGATAAAATCCCATATGTGCTGCCCCCACCAAGCAAGTAGCGAGCCAATCAGGTTTTGCTTCTTGTATCTTAGCAATAGCAGGGCCAAATTCCGTAACGTCTAGTGGAAAATGATCCCTCTGCAAAACTGTTCCCCCTAGTTCACCCGAAAACTTTTCTAACCACTTGCCAATTATTTGGGGGGCATTGTAATCAGCACCTATGAAGTAGCATTTCTTACCACGTTTTGCGAAACCAAATTCAGCAGAGGGTCTTACCCATTGAACGGCCCCCACTCCACTAACAAAATTGTTAATATCGCACACACCACCTTCATAAATTACACTATACCAAAGCAGTGTCTTATATTTTCTCAAAATTGGTCGTATTACCTCTCGAGATGCACTGGTAATTCCACCATGGACAAGATCAACTTTTTCTTTAAGGGCAGCTTCCTGGGCGTAT
>CAYRUX010000107.1:0-6370 GCA_964427515.1 uncultured Rhizobiaceae bacterium | reverse complement strand
TACTTAATCCAGGCTATACTGGATCACCTGAGTTGGCAGCTGATTTGCAGAAATATACACGTACCCGATTGTCGGCACATGCTTATCCTCGAGAGGTTATATTTGTAAAAACACTTCCCAAAACACCTAGTGGAAAAATCCAGCGATTTATATTGCGACAACAGGTTGCAAATTAATGTAGTTAAAAACGCGTGGGAAAATAAAAAAATGATGAAGGCGAGTATTTTGGATGGAGTGCAGCTTGCCATAATTAATAAGCGATTGGAAAGTATCTGCAGAAAAATGGCTAACACTTTGTTCCGGACGGGTCGCTCTGGAGTGTTAAACACAGCAAGAGATTTTTCATGCTGCATTGTTACGGCTGACAATCAACTCTTAAGTTCGGCAGAAAGTCTGCCTATCCATGTTTTGATTGGTCCGGACATGATGGCGAAAGCAATGAAAAATTTTCACCCCAATTTAAAGCGGGGGGACGCATTTCTTAACAATTCCCCCTATCATGGCTGTTCGCATCCGGCCGACTATACAACTTTAGTACCTGTAATAGATGATAACGGTGTTCACCGCTTTACAGTGTTAGCCAAGGCTCATCAGGCAGATTGCGGAAATTCCTTGCCTACCACGTACATGGGTGGAGCTCGCGATGTTTATCAGGAAGGTGCATTAATTTTTCCAGCTGTTCGCGTTCAAGAAAATTATTCGGATAATGAAGATATTATTAGGATGTGCAGGATGCGTATTCGCGTTCCCGATCAATGGTGGGGTGACTATCTTGCTGCAATGGGCGCTGCCCGTATCGGGGAAAGGGAGCTGGTCAAGCTTGGTGAAGGGATGGGTTGGGGAATATTAGAAAAATTTTCCAAGCAATGGTTTGATTATAGTGAACAGCTCATGTCATCAGAGATACGTAAGCTGGAGGCTGGTTGTACTACCGTATATAGTTCTCATGACCCTTTTCCAGGAGTTCCGGGAGCCGAAGAGGGAATCAAGGTGAAAATTAATGTGGAAATAGACCCGGTTAAAGAATTGATTACGATTGATCTTCGGGATAACCCTGATTGTTTGCCTTGTGGCCTAAACCTAAGTGAAGCGTGTTCACGCGCTGCGGCTATGGTTGGTATTTTCAATTCAATTTCTCATACTGTACCGGCTAACGCGGGTAGTTTTAAAAGAGTTCGAGTACTGTTAAGAGAAAACTGTATTGTAGGTATTCCTAAACACCCGACAAGTTGCTCTGTTGCTACAACAAACGTTGCAGACCATGTCGCTAATGGCGTGCAGAGAGCCATTGCTGAATTAACTAGAGGTGCTGGGATGGCGGAGACAGGGTCAGTCATACCGCCCAGTGCAGGGGTCATATCTGGAAAACATAGGGAGACTGGAGAACCTTTTGTTAATCAAGTATTTCTTGGTTTTGGGGGAGGTGCTGGATCACACGCTACCGATGCATGGGTTACAATTGCCCATGTTGGAAATGCGGGAATGTGCTATCAGGACAGTATAGAGATAGATGAACAGGTTTTTCCCATATTTGTAAAAGGGCGCCACTTTATTCCGGATTCAGGCGGTGCCGGGTGTTATCGGGGTGGTGCCGGTATGCACGTAGAATATGGCCCGGATGGTTGTGACATAGAGGTTGGCTACGTCAGCAATGGTACGTTAAATGCGGCCCAGGGGGCTTGTGGTGGAGGTGTCGGAGGGACTGCAATGCAATACAAGTATTTTGCGAGTGGAGAGCCTGCTCAATTAGATGCTTGTGCTCAAGTATCTTTAGCAAATGGTGAAACTATCGTATCAGTGTCAGCGGGTGGTGGTGGTTTTGGTTCACCACTTGACCGGCCAATTAGCGATGTTGCTGATGATGTACGAGAAGGATGGGTCAGCAAAGAAGCTGCAGCTAATATATATGGCGTTTTTATCAATGCAGACGGAAAAGCGAACGCTCGCGAAAGCGAAAACAAACGAACAGTGATGAAGCGCGAAGGATAGGGTGCAGTTAAAGTTTAATGATTCTCGATATTGTCAAATTGTATTCTCTCCTTAAAGTAAATATAATTTTGATTATTTCGTGACCAATAAACTGTTAGTTTTATTATGTATTTTTGGTTGTTCTCAGTCGTGTAACCATTTCCTACCCAAATCAAATGAGAAGTAATTTGAGATTGCTCGATTGTTCGTTGAAAAGTTTCTTCAACTTGTCTGAACTTCGAAAACGTTCGGCTATTTGTCATATTCAAGTCTATAGGAGATTTAGCTAGGGAGCTTTTTCTAGTAATATACATTTCACCACCTACTTTTTTATCAAGTCTGGAAGCATTGCAGGTAAATATGTTTAGATAAGGGTCAAAAGATGGTTTTTTTGTGACTATTTAGTCGTTTAACATTTGGTGTTTATAAATCGCAAAGATTAAGTGCAAATTTCGGTGTAATCTCGAGGGGGCGGGCTTAATAATGTGTTGAAAGGACTGAGGAATAGAGATTAATAATAGTAAGTTAAATATGGTAGTTGCGGGTAAGGAAAAGAACTTTCTGGCTGCGATGCTCTCTCTTAGCACTTTTGGTTGAAGGTTGTTAGTATAGCAATAGTTATAGTGCGTTTAGAGAATAAGTTTTATTGCAGTTGTAGATAGAATAAGGAAAAAGATGGTTATTAAAACAGCTCTACAAGAAGATTATGCATTTACTGCGGTAGATGATTACAACACACGTATGTACATACTCCCGCACCTTCTCGATGAACACCAGCGAAAAGAACTTGTTTCCGAGCATAAAAACAATCCCCTTTATCGTCCAACACAACCGGGTGAGCCTGCACCAATCTATAGTAGGGTATTGGCAAGGATTGTAGATAAGCTCCGAGTCTCACCAACTGCAGGGAAACAGGTGATAGTAGAGACAGAAAAAGACAAGGAATACACAATTGGTTTGTTGCCTGTGTCTCGCGGTGGTGAAGTAGTATTTACGGATGAGAAATACCCCACTAGAGGGGATGCTGAACACGCCATATTTCTGAAACGTCTAAAAGAGTTAATGATGGAATATAAAATTGATGTGAATTGGTTATTTATAATATGCACGATACGCAGAAAAATATGATACGGGTAACAGGGTATGCTGACCGTTTATCAGTTCGTCCTGGAGATAAAATTACTTTTTACGTTCACTCTGAAAACGAAGAAAAATATCAAGCGGACATTGTTCGGCTGATACACGGGGATACAAGCCCAGACGGCCCTGGTTTCAAAGAGGAACTTATCCAATCTGATACAAATACTGAATATAGTGGTACGCATCAGCCAATATATGCTGGTAGTTATATTTTGGTGCCACATCAAACTCAGTTTGATGTCGATAGTTTCACCTTGTGTTGCTATATCTATCCAACCCTACCAGATCACGGCATGCAGGGGATTATTACCAAATGGAATGAAAAGGAAAAAACGGGTTATGGCCTTTGGATAAATGAAAAGTCTCAACTTTGTTTTCGTATTGGCAGAATCGGAAAAGGAATAGAGACAGTAAATACTGAAAAACCACTTTTTCGCAATGTTTGGTATCGGGTTAGTGTCTCATATAATGCCGAGGCTGGTCAGGTATGTCTTTCTCAACATCCTCACGTGACTCATTCAAATGGTGGGTTCGGCATGAGCATGATTTGGCCAGTTGAAGATACCGAAATGACAACTACAACATCAATAACACCAGGCTCTCCCTCTTCTAATCAAAGCCCGTTATTATTAGGTGCTAGCGTATTAGAGTCGTATTCGGGTCGTAAAATATTTGGTTCACACTTTCCCAGTTTATCAGAACCGTGTGTTCTTCCGGTTCATAATCATAAGTTTAATGGAAAAATTGACCGTCCAAAAATAGTTGGGTTAGCACTAGATGTATCGGAGATAAACTTCATTTTATCTGGTTCAGGAATTAATCATCTGTCTCTTCCCTTGCGTAAAAATATCATTGCAGCATGGGACTTTACTGCCAATATTGACGATAATGCTTCGGCTACACAGATCATTGATTCTGGTCTGTTTTCATTGCACGGCCACTGTATTAACATGCCGGTGAGGGCAATGCCGGGTTTCAACTGGACTTCCGATTATATGAGTTATCGTCATAATAAAGAGGAGTATGGCGGAATCCATTTTCATGATGAATCCATTGATGATGCGCGTTGGGAGGAATCATTTGCATTTATTGTTCCTAGTGACTTGAAAAGTGGGGTTTATTCAGCGCGTCTAAGAATTGGAGGCCTGTCTTCACCTGAAACAGAGGACTATATTCCATTCTTTGTAAGGCCATCTGCTTCTGAATCCGGGTCTAAAATAGCTTTAATTATGTCCACAGTCAGTTATTTGGCATATGCAAATGACAACTTAGGAGTAACTTCTTCCGTAGCCCAGTTATTGACAGCTCGAGTGCTAATGCTCCAGCCAAGTGATCTACTACTTAACCAAAAGGAAGGATATGGTCTTGGTACTTATTCCACATACCGTGACGGGTGGGGTGTAAATATTTCGTCTGCCCTTCGACCAATATTAAATATGCGACCTAAATACTCTCATGTATTATCGCCTTCCGTGTGGCAGTTTAATGCTGATCTACATCTGGTTGATTGGCTAGAGGAAATGGGTTATGAGGTGGATATTCATACTGAGCATGACGTTCATCGTGAGGGTGTTGAACTTCTCAGCAAATACCGCGTTGTATTGACAGCGCATCACCCAGAATACACGTCTGAAAGAATGATGGATGCTTTTCAAGAGTATCAACTGCAAGGTGGACGGTGGCTTTATCTTGCTGCAAATGGATTTTATTGGGTAACGGCATTTCATCCGCACAATCCTAATATAATTGAAGTACGTAAAGGCGATCAGGGCTCTCGAGCTTGGACCAATGCACCAGGGGAGTATTGTAACGCTTTCGACGGTAAACATGGTGGGGCTTGGCGTATCCGAGGAAGACCAATGTCAAACTTACTTGGTGTAACTTTTACTTCCTTCGGATTGACTCAGTCGTCTTATTATAGGAGGGCTCCTGACAGCGAACTTGATGAGTGCCAATGGATTTTTGAAGGTGTTGGGAGTGATGAAGTAATTGGTAATTTTGGACTAATAGGTGGAGGGGCTGCTGGGTTGGAACTGGATCGCGCAGATCTTGAATTAGGAACACCGCACCGAGCATATTTACTAGCCCATTCTGAGGGTCATTCAGATATATTTGTTCCGGTTACGGAGGAAATAACCTATAGCTCCAGAGGACAACTTCTAACGGGAACGGGTGAGACTAATCCTAAAATACGAGCGGATATGATTTATTATAAGACACCAAATAACGGTGCTGTTTTTTCTGTAGGTTCCATGGCTTGGTGTGGGTCTCTATCTCATAATGGATACGACAACAATGTTTCGCGAATAACAAAAAACGTAATAGATAAATTTGTTGTGGATACCCCGTTGCCTTAAGTGATAATCACGAAACGTGTCTACCTTTATGGTGGTTACCTATAAAAATAAAAAGTTATTTATTACTGCCGAATAAATAATTACCTCTCGTTGCGTCCTCGCCACATTTCTATAGCGAAGCGAGCTCGTACACCTAAATCTAGAAATGGCCGGGGGGGCAAGCGCTGTGGACTGCCTAAACTCTCCATATCAGAAATTAGTGAATTATCCTCCCCGCAAGCCATATCTGCAGCGAGAAGACCACTAATCGTTCCTTTTGTAACTCCCACAGCTTTCTGGCAAACCGCGCCGAAAACGTTCGGTCCAAGACGACCAAATCCTGGGGCATGATTCCTAGACATGCAAACAAACCCTCGCCAAGTATGTTCCATATGAACATCAGGCAGAATAGGAAAGCGCTTCTTAAAAAGCTGTTGGTGCGTTGCTCGGGCCTTAAACGTCTCGCGTTTAGGTCTTCGAAAGTTGGGCGCGTAACGGAAGCACTGGCGCATCAAAATTCGGTTATCCTGAGTTAATCGCATAGTAACACCACTAATAGAATTTACTGGTGTTAGACCCCAATCATCTACCCCTCCAAGTGCTGTTCGTTCATCGGAGGTGAGTGGGCGCGTAAGACTCGCATATGCTGCCAGGACCATGAGCGACTCAGATAAAAATCCAAATTGACTTGCGAACCCATTTACTGCGAGAATTGCTGTGTGAGCAGAAATATTTCCTTCTGGTGTAGTCAGTTTTATACCGTTTGTATGTTCTATACTTAGTACTGGTGTGTGTTCAAAAAGAGTTACATTAGGGGGTAGCGAATCTGCCAAACCACGAGTTAAGGCTGCCGGGTTCATTAAATACCCTCCTGGAGTATAAAGGGCTGAATGAAAATAGTCTGTGCCTATCTCTTTTAGAAGTTG
>CAYRUX010000106.1:0-7068 GCA_964427515.1 uncultured Rhizobiaceae bacterium | reverse complement strand
AACACTTTTACTCATATAATAAATATTTTTTTACCTTATACTTGGGAGTTTGCAATACCTCTGATATGGTACATGTCCATGAGACGGTATATTTTTATCACCTGCGGCGTGGTTTCCTCTCTTGGGAAGGGTCTTTCGTCTGCCGCTCTCGGAGCACTTCTTCAAGCGAGAGGGTACTCAGTTAGGTTGAAAAAGTTCGACCCTTACCTAAATGTCGACCCTGGAACAATGAGCCCTTATCAACATGGTGAGGTATATGTTACTGACGATGGTGCTGAAACTGACCTCGACCTCGGGCATTATGAACGATTTACGGGGGTTCCAGCTCAAAGTAGCGATAGTGTTACAGCAGGAAAAATTTTCTCTAACGTAATAGCAAGGGAGAGAAGGGGTGATTATTTGGGAGGCACTGTTCAAGTAATCCCGCATGTTACGGACGCAATTAAAGAAGCCATTACTCTAGATGCTGATTCTACGGACTTTGTTCTTATAGAAATTGGAGGCACAGTAGGAGATATAGAAGGCCTACCGTTTTTTGAAGCAATAAGGCAATTTGGCTATGAACAAGGAAAAGACAGGGTGATGTATGTACATCTCACACTTTTGCCTTTCATTTCTTCAGCAGGCGAATTAAAAACTAAACCAACGCAGCACTCCGTTAAAGAATTAAGAAGTATAGGCATTCAACCAGATCTCCTTCTATGCCGTTGTGATCGATTAATCCCAGACTCAGAAAAACAAAAGATTGCGTTGTTCTGTAATGTACCAGAACGTCGCGTCATTGCTGCTACTGATGTTAAGACTATCTATCAGGTACCAATGCATTATCATGAATGTGGCTTTGATACGGAGGTTCTGGATCATTTCTCTTTAAATAACGCAATTGAGCCCAATCTAAATAAATGGAAACATATTATGAACTGCCTACTCGCCCCTGAAGGTCAGGTAAGCATTGCAGTTGTGGGAAAATATACAGGATTGCAGGATGCCTATAAATCTCTTGATGAAGCATTAGCGCATGGCGGAGTTGCTAACAATGTGAGTGTAGATATGCAGTGGGTGGATGCCGATGTATTTGAAAAAGATAATGCAATGCAAATCCTAGGATCTGTAAATGGTATTCTTGTTCCTGGAGGATTTGGTGAAAGAGGGGTTGACGGGAAAATTGCAGCAGTAACTTTTGCTAGATCTAAAAATGTACCTTATTTTGGTATCTGTTTCGGTATGCAATTAGCAGTTATTGAAACTGCACGAAACCTAGCTAATCTTCCAAATGCAAGTTCAACTGAATTTGGGCCCTGTGAGGAACCTGTAGTGGGGCTTATGACTGAATGGCAAAGCGGTGGTGAAGTTGAAAGAAGAACTTCAGGAGATAATTTGGGTGGAACGATGCGCCTTGGTGCTTATGATGCGGTACTTCGAGAGGGAAGTAGAGTCCGACGCATATATGGCACCGACGGTATCAGTGAACGGCACCGACATAGATATGAAGTCAATAAAAATTATCAAACCCAACTAGATCAAGCAGGGATGAATTTTACTGCGTTTTCTCCGGACGGAGAATTGCCTGAAATTATAGAAAGAGAAGATCATCCGTGGTTTGTGGGTGTCCAATTTCATCCAGAATTAAAATCAAAGCCATTTGCTCCACACCCTTTATTTGCATCCTTTGTAAAGGCTGCGGTAGACCAATCACGGTTGGTATAATTTTTTGATATTGGAGTAGAATAATGGCAGCACAACAACGCGAACTAAGCGTTGGAGACATTTCTATTGGTAACAAGCTACCTTTCGTACTGATTGCGGGTCCTTGTGCAATAGAAAATCGCGAGCACGCATTAAAGACCGCTGAAAAACTTATGGAAATCACTAGTTCTCGAAATATTCCACTAATTTATAAAAGTTCATTTGATAAGGCAAACCGCACGAGTGCTAAAAGTGCTAGAGGAATAGGATTAACTAGAGGTTTGTCAATTTTATCTGAAGTAAAAGAACGTATTGGCTGTCCTATACTTACAGATGTTCATACGACCCAACAGTGCAACCCAGTGGCAAAGATTGTTGACATAATCCAAATACCAGCATTTCTATGTAGGCAGACTGACCTGCTCCAAGCGGCCGCAAGAACGGGTAAAATTGTAAACGTTAAAAAAGGTCAGTTTCTTGCACCATGGGATATGAAACATGTAATTGCAAAACTTGAGGAGACTGGAAATAACAATATTATGCTCTGCGAACGCGGGGCGTCATTCGGATATAACACTCTAGTATCTGATATGCGAAGTTTGCCAGAGTTAGCGGCCACAGGGTATCCCGTGGTTTACGATGCAACCCATTCAGTTCAACAACCTGGGGGGCAGGGAGTAGTAAGCGGAGGACAACGTGAGTTTGTTCCTATATTAGCTAGAGCTGCTGTAGCTGTAGGTGTAGCTGCAATTTTTGTGGAAACGCACGAAAATCCTGATAATGCTCCATCTGACGGCCCGAATATGGTTCCTTTAAGTGAGATGGCAGCTCTCTTAGATCAACTTTTTATTTTCGATAAGTTATTGAAGAACGATATCCAGATTTAATAGGAGATCTAAATGGATGAGGGCATAGTATTCACTGGCGACGAATTTGTGAGGCCAGAAGAAGCCAGTTTTTCAATTTTTGATGCGGGTTTGGTATGGGGTGATGCTGTGTATGATGTTACCTCATCCTGGAACAATTGGATATTTAGATTAGATGAGCATTTAGAGCGTTTTCAATGTTCTGTTGAAGGCTTCCGGCTTAACAATCCATACAATCACGATGAAATGCGCCGCATCTGTGCAGAATGTGTATCAAGGTCAGGTTTGCAAAATGCTTACATAAAAGTTCAACTAACCAGAGGTCTAATTAAGAATCAAACCTCCCAATTATCTTGGCAGGGTGACTGTAAATTCATCACCTATGCGATGCCCTATGTGTGGATCTGGGGAGAAAAAAAGTCAAAGGATGGCGGGAATCTTTTCGTCTCAAATGTAGAGCGTATATCTTCCAATGCAGTAGACCAACGTTTTAAAAATTATAACCGCGCTGATTTGGTTCAGTCGCGTTTTGAAGCATATGACAATAATTGTGATGATTCTCTTCTTTGTGGCCCTGATGGTTATTTAACTGAGGGGCCTGGTTACAATGTTTTTCTTGTAAAAGGAGGTAATATATATACGCCCAGCTCAAATATCTTAGAGGGTATAACTCGCCTTACTGTCAGGGAGCTCTGTGACATGGAACATATTGATCTTAATGAGACCAATATTTATCCAAATGAGCTTCAGGAAGCAGATGAGATATTTTGCAGCACTTCTGCCGGCGGTATACTCCCAGTCACTCAATTAAATAGTATCCCAATAGGAAATGGTCACAAAGGCTTGATAACTAGCCGACTTCAAAAATTATACTGGAAAAAGCGAGATAAGGGGTGGCACGGAACACATATTGATGATCTGATTTGAAAATATTATTTATTTAACTGCTATCAATTCTTTATTTGTAATCTCTAATGCTGTCCTTAATAGACGTCTGGACGCTTCCCCCGTCATAAAACCAGCGTGAGACGTTAAGGTAACATTATCCAATTCTAAAAGGGGGTTTTCAGGCTCTAAGGGCTCCACGGAGAATACATCTAATCCGGCATGAAGTAATTTATCTTCTTTTAACGCTTTTACCAATGCACTCTCATCGACAATCCCTCCACGCGCAGAATTCAAAAATATTGAATGCGGTTTAAGCAGCTTGATGCGTCGTGAATCAACCAAATTTTTTGTTTCATTAGTTAGCGACAGATGCAGGGATACAACGTCTGACCTAGAAAAGATTTCATCAAGATCACACATTTCACATGGCAATGTCTGATCTACCGCACTCCTGTTCCAAGCTAAAACCTTCATTCCTAAAGCATTGCCAAGTCGAATCATCTCCTTGCCAATTCCTCCAACTCCAACAATCCCAAGTATTTTATGTTCAAATTCTATACCGTCCAAAGTTTCCCAATGTCCATCTCTTAAAGACCTGTCCATAGAAGCAATTTGTCTTCCCGCAGAGAACATTAACGCTATAGTATGTTCTGCCACTGAACGATTTCCGTAATTTCTTATGGTGCGAACATTAATTCCATATTTTTCGGCTGCGTTTAAGTCGATATAACTTGAAGCGCCGGTTCCCATAAAGACTATGACTCGCAAAGCATTACAGGATCCCAGTAGTTTCTCATCCATAAATGTATGATCATTAATCCCGACTACTGCTCCGTCTAGGAGCTCGGCAATATCACCACTTATTGGATCACCTACATTAATGGAAAGTTCAGGTACGATAGATCTTAAATCTTCATCGTAGAGTTCATATAAAAAGTTTGGGCAATCAATAAATATCGCTTTTGACATCACAATGTACCAAGCGCTACTTCAACTGTGGATTCTCCTTCAAGAATATCAAAAGATTTGCCAATAGTTTGATTTTGCGAGAGGCAACTAACTAATACCTTCGCTACATCCATTCTAGAAATTGAACCCCCTTCACCAATTTGTCCTAAGTTAGAAGACAAATTAATCATACCGTTGCCTGGATTATCGGTCAGGTATCCAGGCCGGACTATCGTCCAATCAAGATTGCTCTTAGAAAGGTGCAAATCAGCAATTGATTTTGCCCTCAAATAGTGCCTGAGTTTTTCCGGGCCGCTTTCTGGATTGTCTGCGTCAAGTGAACTCAGCATCACAAATCGTTTGCTTCCAACGCGTTCACATGTGTCAACAAGTCTTATAGCAGCATTCTGATCTACATCTATCGTTTTTTCGGGTCCCGTTTTAGAACCAGACCCTGCTGCAAAAATAACAGCATCATTACCCTTCACAATTTCATCTAATTGGTCTTCCAAATCCCCTAGGATAGCCTTTGCTCCAAGATTTTCTACTTCGTTTATCTGATCACTATCTCGAATCATTGCATTTGTATTATGACCAAGGGCTGATAAAAGTGGAAGAATATGCCTTCCCGTGCGACCATTCGCTCCAACTACAAGTATATCCATAATAAATGTTCCTTAATGATAATGGTGACTTTTCTAATCATCTCGATTATGCCATGAAATACTAGTGAATATTAACGGAGATCTTCATGACAGCAATAATTGATATACATGCAAGAGAAATATTAGACAGCAGGGGCAAGCCAACTGTTGAAGTTGATGTGATTCTTGAAAGTGGGGTAATGGGTAGAGCCTCTGTACCATCTGGAGCGTCTACGGGTGGATATGAAGCAGTAGAACTAAGAGATGGAGATAATTCTCGATATCGTGGAATGGGGGTTCGTAAAGCCGTACAAGCTATAGAGAATGAAATTTTTCCTGCTCTAAGCGGTATTGCTGCCAATGAACAAAACGTAATCGATAATATATTGATCCAATTAGACGGTACTGAAAACAAGGAAAGATTAGGCTCAAACTCTATACTAGCCGTTAGTCTTGGTGTAGCCAAAGCAGCTGCTCAAGAAAGTAAACAGCCTCTATATCGTTATATTGGAGGGGTGCAAGCAAATCTAATCCCAGTTCCTATGATGAATATTTTAAATGGCGGAGTACATGCAGACAATAATATCGATATTCAAGAATTTATGATTTTACCCATATCAGCCCAATCATTTGCAGAAGCGATGCAAACGGGTTCAGAGATATTTTCAGCATTAAAGATACGATTATCAGACCTTGGCCTAAATACAAATGTCGGGGATGAAGGAGGTTTTGCCCCAAATCTTAAAAATACAGTAGCTTCATTAGATATACTCATGAAAGCAATTGAAAACGCAGGTTATCGGTGCGGGGAAGATGTAGTATTAGCACTTGATGTTGCCGCAAATGAGCTGTTTGACGGAAATATCTATAATTTACCTGGAGAGAAACGCCAATTTAGTTCCGAAGAATTAATTAAGTTTTATGATGATTTGATTGCCAATTACCCGATTGTTTCGATTGAAGATGGTCTTTCTGAAGATGATTGGGATGGTTGGACAGACATGACAGATGCGCTTGGAAGAAAAGTACTTATTGTTGGCGACGATTTATTTGTAACTAATTCTAATCGACTATCTCAAGGTATAAAGGCTAATGCCGCAAACTCTATTTTAATAAAATTGAATCAAATTGGTACTTTATCGGAAACACTTGATACTTTAAATAAAGCAAAAAGTTCTGGTTTTGGAACTATAATGTCCCATAGATCGGGAGAAACTGAGGACACAACAATCGCTGACCTTGCGGTAGCCACTACTTGCGGTCTAATTAAAACCGGTTCCGTAACACGTGCAGATCGAACAGCAAAATATAATCAACTAATTAGAATTGAGGAAGCTCTCGGAGAAAGTGCTAAATATGAGGGGCACCAATCTGTTCCAATCTGGAAAAAGTGAACATTTGTTGACAGATTAAAATTTCTTTTTAATGGTTACTTACCATGGAAAACATGATTCGCGAATTCAGAAGGCGAGCTAGGTATCTAGTAACACCATTCTTAGGCTCAATTGCGTTAGTTTATCTTGGATTTTACGTGGTTCAAGGTGATAGAGGCCTATTGGCATGGATTCAGCGTGGACAAGACGTTGAACTAGCAATGTTACGTCTTGAGAAAGAGGCTGTTTACCGAGACAAACTCTCTAATCGAGTAACTTTGCTGCGAGACACCAGTTTAGATTTAGATTTGCTGGAAGAAAGAGCAAGAGCAGTGTTAAATATGGCGGAGCCGGATGAGCATATAATAATGGGCAATACTGACTAGACCTGTCCTCTTTTATATTGCTTATCAAGACAAGTAATATTTGCAGTTCTGGTATTGCAAGGTTCGTGTGCTGGCTGTAGCGTTACCCATAATATTCTATAATTTTATCTCAAGACTGGCCTTTTTTTGGACAGAGTGGGTTCATATGCCTGATAAAAATAAATCATCTACCATGAAGTCTCAGAGAAAATCTTCTACTATGCCAACAAATACTCAACTTCAAACCTTAAAAAATTACTACCGCCAAATGCTATTAATATGACGATTTGAAGAAAAA
>CAYRUX010000105.1:0-14543 GCA_964427515.1 uncultured Rhizobiaceae bacterium | reverse complement strand
GTGATAAAAAGAAGAAACACCGATGTTTGGAATAGGCTTAACCCAATTAATTTTTTGATAAGGTTAGTCCTAGCGATAACTGCATAGAGTCCGGTCGACGCCAGTATTATGGCTGCCCAGTAATTAACATGAGTGATTACTTCCATAGCCGGCAAAATTTCCTCAACGTTGTCGTGCAAAACTAAAAAAGATAATCAGCATTACCGCGGCAACCGATACGCCCACACCTATCTCTATAATGATAATTCCAATATGATTGCCCTTTTGTGGATCTATCGATAACGCACCATATTCTAGGAATCCACCGCCAAATATAAGATTTGAAATTCCTACTCCTCCGTAGAGCATTAAACCAAGGCAAGCCAAAAGTAAGAGCATAGACATGGGTATTGCTCGTCGTGCCGTTTCAATTTCAAAGAACATTGCATAAAGAATGAATGCAGATGCTATAATTACGCCTGCTAGAAATCCGCCACCTGGCCCGTAGTCGCCGTGCATTTGGACATAGAACCCAAAGATAAGAATGAATGGGATTAGAATTTTTGCCATGACACGGACAATCAGAAACTCAGTCACAATGCACCGTTTTCTGTTGAATTAGGTTTATTTTTTCGTCGCCTGATTGAGCCTGCCAAGAGTGCCAATACGCCAATTCCGGCTGTGAATATAACAGTGACTTCTCCAAGTGTATCAAATCCTCTATAGGAGGCTAGAACTGCTGTTACTACATTTGGCACCCCAGTATCTTCATAGGCGTGGTGTAGATAGTAAGGTGCAACATGAACGTTCGCTGGTGCATTAATATCGCCAAAAAGAGGCATGCCTATGGTAGCATATATCAGGAGTCCTGCGGTGCTTAGGGAGGTTACCAGTGGCAACCAATATCGTCGCTTGCTTTTGTTGCCTATTTTTTCTTTTTGACCGGTAAGAGCAATCGCAAGCACCATCAAAACAGTGGTTATTCCTGCTCCAACAGCAGCTTCAGTAAACGCAACGTCTACAGCATCAAGTACCACCCAAAGTGCTGCCATTAGAAGGCTGTAAATTCCAAGTACTATGGCGGATGCTAATAAGTTGCGGAGATAAACTGCCGCAATACCTGTTGCTGCCACAAATACTAGGAGAATTATGTTAAGAATTATGTCTATGGCTTAGAGTCCTTATGGCTTCTTTTAGTCCAGGGAGTGATACCATCTAGCAAAGCAGCGTGTGCCAAAGCATGGGTTGCAACTGGGCTCGTGAAAATCAAGAATGCAAATATCATCGATAGTTTTATAGAAACTATCCAATCATTTGATTGAATTAAAAATCCTACAAGGAGAAATCCAGCTCCTACCGTATCTACTAAGCCGGCCGCATGCATTCTGCTAAATAGATCAGGCAAGCGGATAAGTCCAATACCTCCAACCAATACGAAAAATATACCGATGGAAATTGATACCCAGCTTATTAAATAAAGAACCATAATTCTTACCTAGTCTTTGTCTTTCCGCGCTTAATGTATCTCAGAACTGCAATTGTAGCGGTGAAATTTATTAGGGCATAGACTAATGAAATATCTAAGAAATCAGGACGTTCTGTGATAAAGCCAATTGCTGCAATTATAAGAACTGTCTGTGTACCTACATGATTGACAGCTAAAATTCGGTCATAAACTGTTGGGCCCATGAATGCTCTAGCTAGCGCTAATATCATAGCAGCAAGCAATCCAGCAGCAGCAGCGACAAACATCATTTGAAGCCCTCCCGCTTATCTTTAGAAATTAATTCGAGGCCTTTAATTCTTTTTTCCATTCCTCCAGATTTTAGTTCTTTAATTGAGGTAGCTTCGAGTGCATGTACTTCAATTTCCGAACGATTTAAGTCGGTTGATAGAGTTCCCGGGGTTAAGGTAATCGAGTTTGCAAAAATTACCCTAGCCATATCACTTTGTTGACTAATAGGGATTCGCTTTAATACGGGGTCAATCTCAATTTTTAGGGATAATATTTTTCTAGAAACAGTTATAGAGCAAAGTAAAATTTGAACTCCCAGCCAAAGCCAAAAATATGGCAATCGCCAAAATGCTATTGTAAGGCCTGTTCGTTTCTCCAGAATTTTCATTCTGTTTGCCAACGCCACGGTCAATGCCGAGCAAACAGCGCCCGACGCGAGCAAAAGAATGCTGAAATGTCCGGATAAAAGAATCCAGGTGCCAAACAAAACCACAAAGAGACTGATCGCGTGCAACTATTTTTCCTCTGCGATGGAGTTCATGTAAAACCTTCCAGTGTTCAAAGCGAAAACAACACGATTCGCTTACTAATTATGCCTCTAATTAGCCGACTAGACTACAAAGATCATTGCAATTCGACAGCATAGTTGCTGACGTGCGGGATGTCTTTGATCAGGCCCTGTTGTTGCATGAATTTAGAAAACCTTAGATAACGGCTCGTATCCAGTGCAGCAGGCCTTAGGGCAAATCTGGGCAGGGTATCATACCAAGCTAATTGATTCAGTTTATCATTCAACTGCGGGTGTTCTTTGATAAAAAGCGACCAACTTTCTTGCGGATGATTGACCAAGTACTGGACACCTTGTTCAAGCGCATTTAAAAACCGCCTTAAAATTCCCGTGTCCATATTTTCTGAGTGTGCAATCAGGATAAGTTCGTCATATGCGGGAACGCCCTCTTCTTCAACAAAGAATGCCTTTCCGGTTTCCCCTTCTATCCTTAACTGATTTAACTCAAAATTTCGGTAGGCACCTATTACTGCGTCAACTTGCCCACTAAGTAAAGCAGGAGAAAGCGAAAAATTTACGTTTATTAACGTAATATCTTTCAGAGTGAGGTTGTGAGGAGCAAGCATCGCTTTTAAGAGTGCGTCCTCAAAGCCACCCACTGAATATCCCACTTTCCGATCTTTTAAATCTGATATGGTATTAATAGGTCCATTTTCGAGCACTAATAGAGTGTTCAAAGGGGTTGCAACAAGGGTTCCAAAACGCATTAGAGGCAGACCTTCTGAAACGTGAACGTGAAGTTGTGGTTGATAGGAGATAGCAATATCTGCTTTTCCTGCTGCTACAAGTTTGGGTGGGTCGTTAGGGTCTGAGGGCGCAATCATTTGAAGTTCTATACCCTGATTTTCGAAATAACCTTTTTGTTTAGCTACATACAGTGGTGCGTGATCAGGGTTAACAAACCAGTCTAAAAGAAGGGTTAACTTATCGTTTGCCTTAGCGTTACTGCTACTTATGACAAACATTAGTGCAATCGTTAACAACAAATACCGCATCGTGGTAAAAAACATAATGGGTTCACTCCTCTTTTTGGTTTTCTAATCTATCGGGTTGCCAAGGCATTGCTTTCCGAAGGCCAACATCTATAAGAAAATACATAGTAATTGCGATGGCAGCCAGGGTAATAAGTGCTGCGAACATTAAGTCAGTTTGCATGCGGCCGTTTGCGTGCAACATTAAGTATCCAAGGCCAGCACTTGAACCTACCCATTCACCAACAATTGCGCCGATGGGAGCTACTGCAGTAGCAACTCTTAGGCCGGATGCTAAAGATGGAAAGGCGGCAGGAATCCGGATTTTAGCCAGTATTAGCAAGGGACTTGCGTTCATTGTGGCAGCCAAATCAACCCAGCCCGGTTCAGTGCGGCGTAGGCCGTCATAGAAATTGGTGACGACAGGAAAGTAAATTATCAGGGTTGCCATTGCTACTTTGGAAGCAATACCATATCCAAGCCAAAGGACAAGGATAGGTGCTATTGCAAATACTGGAATAGCTTGCGATCCAACTAATATTGGTAAAAGCCATCTCCGTGCAGGGCGAAAATGTGATAAGACCAGAGCACTTGAGGTGCCTAGTATGGTGCCGCAAATAAGCCCCAAAAAGATTTCCAGTACTGTAATGCCTGTGTGACCGAGTATTAAATGGAAATTGAGCCACCAGGCTTCGCCAACACGGGCTGGTGACGGTAAAATAAAGTGAGGCGAGCCACTTGCCCAAACAATGATTTGCCATAGAAGTATCAGAGACCCTGTAATTATAATGGGTCGAGCTAATCTTATCATCTGGGGACCGTTTTTGTTTGTGCAAACGGGGATGTATCAAGCTTAGCCAACTGTTGAATTAAATTTGCATTGTGAGTTAATAGTTCAGGGTCGGACGGGTTCCTTGGAATTTCTTCAGCTGGGCATTCAGTCTCTATTAAAGTGGCAGGTTGGCCGGACATAATTAAGATACGATGTCCTATTCTTAACGCTTCAAGAGGGTCATGAGTAACCATCAGTATTGTGCGTCCCGTTAGTAAATTAATCGCCAGTTCCTGTAAATGTAGTCGCGTAATTGCGTCAAGAGCAGAGAATGGTTCATCCATCAAAATGATAGGGCGGTTTTCCATTAAAGTGCGTGCTAAGGCCACCCGTTGGCGCATGCCACCAGAAAGTTTTGCTGGTAGGGTGTTAGCACTGTTGGCAAGTCCCACAAGGCGGAGAAGTTCATTTGCCTTGCCAATATCTGGCCGTTCCCTTCTAAGCCGGGCTCCTAAAATGACATTTTCTATTGCGGAAAGCCAGGGTAGTAGAAGGTCCTGTTGAGCCATATAAGCGATGAGATTAAATGGGTTGTTCTTCTCCACGCCAGTAATCTGTACGTTAGCTCGCCCATCCGGTTTTAATGTAATGGAACCATTTGTTTCAAAAGGTTGGATGCCGGCGATTATTTTCAAAAGGCTACTTTTGCCAACACCGCTTGGCCCGAGCAATACGCTGCATAAACCCTGTGGTAAATCAATGCTAAGATCTTGGAAAAGGTATGTCCCATCAAACTTTAAGCTAGCGTTTGAAAGGGATAACCCCACAGGAGGATGATTTGCACCAGATGTTGCAGATGTAATTTGCGTTGATATTTTGCGCTGTTTTTGTGGCAAGCTCCCAGTTCCTACGCCGGCATTATCCGGATCAGGTTACGGGGTCGTCAGCGGTACTAACCTCTCAGCCTGTCGGCTCCCCCCGAAGTCATACTATGTATTATCTCCCAAAAACGATTTTTCCGCAACATTCTTAATCGTTGAATTTTTGAAGGTAATCAAATTAAGTAACAAAGGTAGAGTGCAAAATAAAATTTTGACACACATTGATTGTAGGATGTTTTACTAAGGTATCTAGTTGGATAATCATAAGTTAGTTAGGCTAGTTATTCACAGTATTATGTTAAATCTAATAAATACACTCGCATCCAGGGTCAAAGGCGTATTCATCTGTGTCAGAATGTTGAGAGTTCCAGCAGTACTAGGTTTGCTGACACTAGTTGTTTTCATAGATGGATTAAAAACAAGTAAAGGGCAGGAATCAGTACCCTTACAACCATTAGTTATTGAAACAACTAGCGGCCAGTATTTATTTGAAGTTGAGGTCGCAGCAACGCAGGCCGAACGAGCAATAGGATTAATGTGGCGAGAGAGTCTTGCCACAAACCATGGCATGTTATTTATCTATGAGAAAAAGCAACGTATTACTATGTGGATGCATAATACTGCATTGTCTTTAGATATGATTTTTATTTCGTCTGACGGAACCATTGATTCTATAGTATCCAATACAATTCCATTTTCTAAAAAGCTGATTAAGTCTAATGCTCTAGTAAATGCAGTCCTAGAGTTGCCCGCCGGTACGGTAATAAACCTAGGTATTGCGACTGGAGATTTGGTGCGGCATTCGCTATTCTCTAATTATAAATGACGTTATTAAGGTTTGGTTTCCCGTATTTAATATTAGGAAAAGGCACAGTGGTATATACTAGTAAGATCTATAAAGTATTCATTTTTTTGTCTTTATTTTGCATGGTGTTTATTACATTAGAGTTAGGCTGGAACAAAGCAAGTCTTTCGGATGATGCTGAGGAGGTGGCGGCAGAGGTGGAACGCCTAGCAGAAGAACTAGATTACTTTGTTGCAACTGGAAGATGTGTGCGGTGTAACCTATCTAATGCTGATATGAGCGATCAGAATTTCAGTGGAGCGCGCTTAACTAATGCTGTCCTTGAGCAATCTAATCTCTCCGGTAGTAATTTAAGCCGCGCAGAACTCATGGGTGCAAAGATGCACGGAGCAAAACTTATGGAAGCAAATCTTATGGGTGCTAATTTGAAGGGTGCAGACCTTTCCAACGCTGACCTTACTAATGCCAACATGAGAGAAGCTAACTTGACTGGTGCTAACCTAAGTGAAGCAAAATTAGACGGGGCAGATTTCTGGGGAGCGGAAATTCGCCGAGCAGATCTTACAAAATTAGATGTTAAAAATACGCTGGGAATTACAGAAGCGGAAGTAGGGGGATCAGGGAAAATCTCAATATTTGATCGCTGATTATCACAATAAGTAGAAAAAATTATATATAAGTCTGGCTTTTGGGCTGAGAAGTGTTTATTTACCGCTTTATCGGGGCGTAGCGCAGTCTGGCAGCGCACCTGCTTTGGGAGCAGGGGGTCGGTGGTTCGAATCCACTCGCCCCGACCAAATTATCCCTTATTTTCAATCGGAAAATGACATGACAACAGTGATTCGTAAACAATGAAATACTGTCTGTGCAATAAATGTGTAATTAATTTGTTTTTTTGCACGAGGGGGGTTAATTGCATCATGTAGCACACCCAGCTACTAAGCCCTTGTTATCATTAGCATTCTCCTGTTTTTGTTTGAGTCAAAATTTTCAAAGGTTTTAGCGGGGTTTTTAGTCGCTTTACCCTCCAAATACCCCGTATACTTTCGTGTGATCTATAAGTTTGATACTCTTTTGGTGGGGAGTACATGTGGGAGTAAGTAACTGTGTTTGGGTATTCTAAACGTGAAAAAGAAAACAAATTACTCGACCAAACAATGGAGATTATTGTGAAGGCACTTGTTCTTGAAGGCTATCCTTCAGATGAGGCAATGAAAGTTGCTACAGCCGTTACGGACTTACTTCACGAAAATATAGGTAAAATTGGGGGTTCGCCGTGTGTTCTTGCGGTTCGGGGTATGAGTATATTACGAAATGAACTAATCGAAGATAATTCCGATGAAGGTACTAAAGGATTAGTTGATACATTAAGAAAATTAATTCTAGATTGGTTACCAAATGCTCGAAAAGATTCTAAGGAGAATTATAATTCGACCGATTTGATGATACTGGATGCTGCTGAGAGTACAGCTCGTGATGAATATGCAGCCTTGAGGTGGGTGGAAAAAACATCTTCTCCCAATAAGGATGGGAAAATGATAAATTCTAAAACTGGAAAACCTTATAAGTATCCATCTGTGTTTTAACTCTCAGCCTCAAAATTAGAGAAGTCGTCGAACTGGTTGGTGATGTATCATACTTTCTGCTAATGTATTACGAGATTGTATTCAACGGTAAATCAAGGTGTAAACCCCAGTAAATAATTGTTCGTATTTACTTGAATGTTCTTTGTTTGTTCTGATATATTAGTATTTTGGACTAACATTAGGACTTGTCATGTTTATAGAAGCACTTGAACATACAGCATTGGTATTATTGCCAGTAGCGATTATTGCAATCTGTTATCTAGTATTTAAAGCAACTGGATTATGCACTGAATAAAAATACGCAATATTTAATTCAGGCCGTCTATGTGAGAAAAGACCTATAAACTGGCGGTCGAAGACGTAAATTAATAGTTTATACTAAACTCAAAATCAGGGGGTGGTTCTAATCTACCCGCTCCCACCATTTATGATGGTATTTCAATGTATGCTAGTATTAGGTAGTCCGCTTTAACGGTTTTTGAGCATTACTATTCTGAGTTGTTTCAATATTCTTACTCAACGATTTTGGTTTTATAACAAGTTTCAATACAACTCGACCAGCATTTGCAATTTGTTTTGGTTCTAGGTTTAGCCAGGCATACATTGGGTCTAGGCCGTACTGTTGACAGCTTGAGTAGTGAAACTTTCCGGTAAATTATGCGCAGTTTTTAAATTTTTTAACCTTATTCGGATTGTCCGCGTTATCTCGCATTCACACAGGCCGCAACATGGCACCTGACCATAATAAGTGTGGACTTCTGACCATATAGACGCGCCCGCGTCGATGGCTCGAATAACCTCCCGTTCAGTAATTCCTGTGCAGTTGCAGACGTACATTTTTATGCATGTGACCTATTTGCGAATGCTTCTCATTCTTAAACTATAAATTAATTAACCTGTCAATGGAGATTTTGTCAATTTAGAGGTAGTATTACGTTAAATAAAATTAATATTAGGAAGGGTACCAACTATGAAAGGTGACCGAAAAGTTTTGAGTGAACTAAATAATATCCTAAAAAATGAATTAACAGCTATAAACCAATACTTTTTACATTCTCGTATGCTCGAGAATTGGGGTTATCAGCGTCTAGGAAGTAAAATATACCATGAATCGATTGGTGAAATGAAACATGCTGATAAATTAATCTCTCGAATATTGATGCTTGATGGATTGCCAAATCTACAAGAACTCGGAAAACTAAAAATTGGTGAGAGTATACCAGAAATATTTAAGTGTGACATGGCATCGGAAACTGAAAATCAAGAGTGTCTTAAAGAGGCAATAATCGTTTGCGAAGATTCCAGAGATTTTGTATCTCGAGAAATTTTGGAACAGGTATTAGAAGATACTGAGGAGCATATAGATTGGATTGAGTCTCAGGAGACTATTATAAAACAGGCAGGACTTCCAAATTATCTTCAAGAGCAAATACATGGTGAGGTAAGTTCCTGACTAATTAATGATACATTCTAGTTAGTTAAGGTTTTATTTCATAAGTTCTATCGTAGGCTATTAATCTGGCCACCTACTTGCCTTCATGCATGCTTATAGCGTTCATGACATGGTGCTATACGAAAAATATTATTGGTGATGCAATTTAACTATTGCGAATGAGAATAATTCGCACTAATATCTGTGAATGAGAATTATTCTCATTCGCAAATTAGTGAAATACTTTTCAAAAATATGATGGCAAGGTCAAATAGTTACCATAACGATATGTTGAAACGATCGGAGAGTGACTCAGATTGTTTCACCAGAGTAGAAAATCTAACAGCTCCAGAAGTATTCTGGTTGTGGGCCATTCACTATTGGGTTCAATCCCGGGCCAATAAGGTGGATCCAATACCAATGTTCTCCCGTGCCTTTTGGGAAGTTAAGATTGTTACAAATCCGGATAATGATATGGCGCCCGAGTTTGATTATACCCTATCGATACTTAAGGATTTTGCTAAGCATCCGTTAAGTGTTGGGTGTCGCTGCTGTTGTGGTTTTCTCGGTAGAACTGAGCAAATAGTGCTCGGATGCATGGCGTTGCAACAAAAAGATTGTGACCCAAAAAATGTATCGGGGATCATCCTTCAGAATGTCTTGCCAGAGTTGCTGGCAAATACAGTTCTTATAACGCTCAAGGACCTTTCACAAGCATCCCTAAGAACTGGTATGGCATTGCCGGTGAGACCACCCTATTTAGATTTGGCCAATAAAATGAACTGGTTCCAAACCACATCAATTAGAGGAATAGAGTCAATTAACTGATATTTGAGGTTTGATATGCAGCAACTGAAAGCACCTAATGTTACCTTTAAAACTCGTGTCAAAAATGATTCACAGTACATATGGCAGGATGTAACCACCGAAGAATTATTCGGGGGAAGTAAAGTTATTTTGTTTTCTCTGCCTGGCGCTTTTACGCCTACTTGTTCAACTTATCAGTTGCCCGGGTATGAAAATTTGTACGACGAGTTTAGAGCTAAGGGGATTGATAAAATCTATTGTCTTTCTGTCAATGACTCATTTGTCATGAACTCTTGGGGAAAATCTTTAAATATTTCTAAAGTAAAACTTCTTCCAGATGGCTCTGGCGAGTTTACCAGAAAAATGGGGATGTTGGTGGCCAAGGATAATTTGGGTTTCGGCATGCGTTCATGGCGATATGCAGCAATTATTAATGATGGTGTCATAGAGAAAATGTTTGTGGAAAAGCATTTTTCCGACAATTGCGAAGATGACCCATACTCGGAATCAACACCGGAGAACGTAATGGCTTTTCTTACAAACGAATAAATAGAGAAACCATGATGCGTGCATGATTAATCAATAGTTAATGTTTTGACATTTAATCTAACTGTGGAGGGCCTTTTGGTTTAGACGTATGGGATATGAAAAACCAAGTTTTAAAGAGCAATATGAAAATTTTATTGGTGGAGAATGGATCGCTCCGATTGATAAAGAATATTTTGATGATACGGCACCGATAGATGGTAGTTTAGTCAGTCGCATACCTAAATCAAATAGTAAAGACATAGACCTCGCGGTTAAGGCCGCGTGGAAGGCGGCAGAGACTTGGGGTGACACACCCGTTGTAGAGCGTAGTAACCTGTTGTTAAAAATTGCGGATAGAGTTGAAAGTAATCTTGAGCATTTGGCTTTGGTTGAGACATGGGATAATGGAAAACCGATCAGAGAGTCCATGGCTGCAGACTTGCCTCTTGCAGTAGATCATTTTCGTTACTTTGGTGCAGCCATACGAGCAGATTCTGGTGAGACTTCAGATCTTGATGCCAATAGAGTTACAATGGAAATACATGAGCCGCTGGGTGTTGTAGGTCAAATAATTCCTTGGAATTTTCCGATCCTTATGGCCGTTTGGAAGCTTGCTCCGGCTTTAGCTGCCGGAAACTGTGTTGTGTTGAAACCAGCGGAACAGACACCTGTATCTATTTTGGTTCTGATAGAGCTTCTTCAGGACTTACTTCCTCCCGGTACAGTGAATATTGTAAATGGGTTTGGCCCTGAAGCCGGTAAACCTTTAGCTTCTCATCCAGATATTAAGAAAGTTGCTTTTACAGGTGAAACAACAACTGGCAGATTAATCATGCAATATGCCTCTGAAAATATAATCCCAGTAACTCTTGAGCTTGGCGGAAAGTCTCCTAACATTTTCTTTGATAGCGTATTATCAGGAGATGATGCTTTTTTAGATAAGGCAATTGAAGGTTTTGTGATGTTTGCGCTTAATTCGGGAGAGGTTTGCACTTGTCCGTCGCGAGCTTTAATACAGGAAAATATTTATGAAGAATTTATCGGTCGGTGTTTAGAACGGGTAAATGCGATTACGATGGGAGATCCTCTTGAGGACACTACCATGATGGGTGCGCAGGCATCCAATGATCAGTACGAGAAAATCCTGAACTATATTGACGTGGGCAAGCAGGAGGGTGCAGAAATTTTAGTGGGTGGCGAGAAATTCGTAAACGAAAAATACCCAGAAGGATTTTATATAAAACCAACCGTCTTTAAGGGGCACAATAAAATGCGAATATTCCAGGAGGAAATTTTCGGCCCTGTAGTGAGCGTTTCAACTTTTAAGGATCAGGACGACGCCTGGGAAATTGCAAATGATACTCTTTATGGACTTGGGGCTGGAGTTTGGACTCGCGATATACACCAAATGCAGAAGATGTCTCGCGGTATTGAGGCTGGTCGTGCGTGGTGTAATTGCTATCATGATTATCCAGCTCATGCGTCTTTTGGTGGCTATAAAAAGTCAGGGATTGGTCGTGAAACGCATAAAATGATGCTCAATCACTATCGTCATACGAAGAATATAATTATGTCTTATGATAAAAATAAATTAGGTTTCTTTTAGTATCCAGTTAAGTCCTAAATATCCATTGCGTTGAAACAGAATTAACAGGTTCGGAATTCCAAAAATGAAGACTGAAAGAGTGTCGGTTACGGATGAAGCTAAGTTGGTAATAGAGGAATTACGTGCCAAGCATGGGGAACTGATATTTCACCAAAGCGGAGGTTGTTGTGATGGTTCGGCGCCAATGTGTTTCAAGATAAATGATTTTTTAATAGGACAACGTGATTTGTGTTTAGGTGAGGTGCATGGTTGTAAGTTTTATATGGCGTCTGATCAATTTGAATATTATAAAAACATGCACGTACGCATTGATGTAACTTCAGGGCGTGGTGCCAGTTTCTCCCTGGAGATCCCCCTCGGTGTAAGATTTATGTCGGTTTCAACACTGTTTACGGATACGGAAATGAAAAATTTATCCAATGTTGGGTTAAATATTCCAGATTAAGGTATTAATACAGCTCGACCCTTCACTATTCCCGAATGAAGATCGTGCAATGCCTGATTAGCCTCGGAAAGTTTATATTCCTTAGTTGCCAGGTTTACTAAACCCCTATCTGCGAGAGCCATCAGTTCAACAAGCTCTGCATAGGTTCCCACTAGATTTCCAACGATAGTTTTCTCTGAAATTATCATTTCAATTGCTGGTATCTCAATGCGACCACCATATCCAACTATATAATAATAACCAGCGTTTCTAGTCATAGCGAGCCCGTTCTCTATAGCGTTGCCTTCCCCAACAAAATCAATTACGGCTTCAGCACCAAGGCCTTTGGTTAGCTCCATTACCTTTTCAATTTCAGTCCCGTCCGCAGGTATCGCATGATGTGCGCCAATCTCTTTCGCAAGATTGAGTGCTAATTCCGAGCTATCGATGACGATTAGTTCGGCAGCTGATAAGGCTGCCAGCGCTTGAATTCCTATATGGCCTAAGCCTCCAGCTCCTATTAGGACGGCGAACTCACCTGGAACTAAATGTTTGGCAGCTTTTTTTGCTGCTCGGTATGCCGTAAGACCAGCATCTGTATAGGGAGCTACATCTTTGGGAGCCAAGGAATCAGGTAGTTTTATTAGGGATCTTTCTCCTGTAACAAGATAATCTGCGTAACCGCCTGCAGCATTGATCCCGGGAAAACTTGAATCTACGGCGTGCATATCTTCGCCCCGTCGGCAAGCAAGACAATGACCACTGGTGACCAACGGATGGACAATAACGGGATCGCCCACCTTTATACTACTTACACCTGCACCAATTTCTTCTACCCAGCCAGCATTCTCATGGCCCATGATATGAGGAAACTCGACATCAACTAATCCACGCCAAACACCTTCAACAATGTGTAAATCAGTTCTACAAACACCCGCACCTCCAATTCGCACTATCACGTCATTTGGACCGGATATTTTAGGATCCGGTACATCTTCATATTTGACAAAGGTTTCCTGTGTCAAAGATTCGTCGTAGCCATAGAGTACAGAAGCCTTCATGGTTCCCCCCATTAATAAACAACATGTTAGATATACTTAAAGAGCAATTTTGGGTATGCTGTCAATGCAACATTACTTGATTAGTTTTATAGAATTAGTGTACATGGTGATATATCCACTTGGACGTGTTATAATTGTGAGAAGATGACTGTTCGTATTTATCAACCTACCAAATCTGCAACGCAATCTGGTCGTGCCAATAGTCAGCACTGGGTGGTGGAATTTGTGCAAACGGGTGATAGAAGAATTGATGACCTTATGGGATGGACAGGGTCTGGGGATACAAGAGCACAAATTAGTTTAAAGTTTTCTAGCCGAGATCAGGCAGTAAACTATGTTCGGAAGAGAGGGTTGAGTTTCCAAATAGAGGAACCACACAAAAGACAGGTGCGACCCAAATCCTATGCTGACAATTTTATTCGCAAAGTCTAATTCTGTAATATTGGCATTGATTTGAGTTGGATGGACATAAGTGTCTAAACTGCTTAATGAAAAGCATTTAATGCGTGCTTCCTCTATATCTAAATTTGGATAAGGAATATAGGTTAGCGTAGTGTTTGCCCATGTATCTATTTTTAAATTTAGCGCTTTCTTTGATTACTGGGAACTTATGTAAATAATCTGGAGATAATTATTGAGGGTCATAGTTTTTGGTGGCGGCGTGGTGGGTATAGCTACAGCTTATTATCTTAACCAGGCTGGACATGAAGTTACTGTAGTCGAACAAAACGAAGGCGTAGGTTTAGGCACAAGCTTTGCCAATGGGGGCATTGTAAGTGCATTTACAGCTCGTCCTTGGGCTGGCCCACAAGTCCCTCTAATGCTATTGAAATGGTTTGGTCGAGAGGATGCGCCTTATTTATTTCGGCTACGTCCTGACATGCAGCAGATCTCATGGGCCATAAAGTTTCTTCGTCAATGCACGAAAAAACAATTTTTAAAGAACCAGGAAATTTCATTACGGCTTTCAACTTATAGCTACGCATGCTTAACAGAAGTTCGGGAAAAAGAACAAATTGAATATGATCAGCTTTCTCAAGGCGTGTTACACTTGTGTGAGACCGAAAGGGAACTGAATGAAGCCGCACATTCGGAGCTGGGTTTTGAGGATAAGCGGTTTCATCCTGAGATTATTAACATGGCCGAATGTCTCAAAATTGAACCTGCATTGGAATCTAGTGCAAAAAATTATGCAGGCGCGCTTTATTATCCACAGGATGAGTCAGGGGATGCACATAAATTCACTTTGGGTCTTGCAAAGGCAGCAGAAAGGCAAGGTGTGAAATTTTGCTATAAAACTTCTCTAGAAAGATTTGTGGGTCAAGGTCGTAAAGTTTCTGAGGCTATAACAGACAGAGGCTTACTGGAAGGGGATGCCTATGTCGTGT
>CAYRUX010000104.1:0-5626 GCA_964427515.1 uncultured Rhizobiaceae bacterium | reverse complement strand
TCATTATCATCCTCGCTGAAAGAGCTTTACAACCCTAGGGCCTTCTTCACTCACGCGGCATGGCTGGATCAGGGTTGCCCCCATTGTCCAATATTCCCCACTGCTGCCTCCCGTAGGAGTCTGGGCCGTATCTCAGTCCCAGTGTGGCTGATCATCCTCTCAGACCAGCGACCGATCGTAGCCTTGGTGAGCCGTTACCTCACCAACAAACTAATCGGACGCGGGCCCATCCCTCGGCGATAAATCTTTCACCCTTGGGGAATATACGGTATTAGCAACAGTTTCCCGTGGTTGTCCCGTACCGAAGGGTAGGTTCCCACGCGTTACTCACCCGTTCGCCACTTTCCACCACCCCGAAGGGTGGCTTCTCGTTCGACATGCAAGTGATACGCCTGCCGCCAGCGATCGTCCTGGGACAGGATCACACTCTCAAGTTAAATTTGTATCCCTTAACCGTCCGAAGACGGTCGTAGAAAATTAACGTTTTCCCACGCAAACGCACGCTCGCTACGCCTCTACTGAGAATTTCTTCTCGACGAGAAGCGCATCGAACCATTTGCGTCGGCAGCAATAAATCAACGCCGCCCACGCATCTCTTTCGATTTACAATATCAAAGACCAAAATTCGCCGCCGACCCCAAGGGTCAACGACGAGCCCCGACTATTACGCTCACCCTTGTCTTAAGTCAAGAACCTCTGAGCGAAAAAACAGCGAAAAATTAAAATTTATTTTCCATTTTGTTAAATATTGGGTTCTAGCCAAATTTTTACTATCATTTCTAAAGACTTTTCCCCGATTATTGACAAATTAGGCAGGCAAAAGCATGGTTACGCTCCTTTCTAAACCTTTAAGTGGATTTATTGCTTAGCTATGAAAATTTATGGATACCTGAACCTTCCAACTCGAAACCTCTACCAAGAAGTATATTTTTACTACTGGTTTATCGTACCATGCGCCAAAGCTTAAAAAGGGTAGCTTTTACTAGATATAGAACCACAGTGGTATTTATTGCCACTCTCGCTGTATTAAACGTCTGTTTATTGGGTTCAGCCACTTTGAATGCCACAGAGCATACTAAAGATAATGGCGAATACGCGGTATACACTACATCTGTAAAAACGGGAGATACGCTTTTTGGCATAATTGAAAGAACCGGAGTGCCAAAGACTAGCACTTCCTATGCAATCAGAGCATTTACTAAAATTGGGAATCCCATAAAATTACAGGTGGGTCGAGAAATTTCAGTACTTATAAAAGAGTATATTACGAAGCCCCCAGAATTATTCGCGTTTTCTATTAAGATAAATAAGAACCGATACATTGAAGTATCTCGATCATCTGGCAAAGCCTTTGTAGCCCGCATTTCAAAGCAATTACAGTTATTGAAGACTTCGAACAATCAAATGCCAGCAGAAATCGTCTCTATCAAAGTTAAGCGTGGGCAGACGTTAGATGGTTTAATGAATAACTTTAATATTCAGCAGGAAGATATTTATCAGTCTGTAAAAGCTCTAAAAAAACTTTATAACCCCAAACGGCTGCGACAAGGACACTTAGTTACAATTTGGCCCAAACATGGGGCTAGCAAAAATAAGTCACCATTATTGGGGATTGCGGTTCATTTCAGCAAAAGTGTTGTTGAAGTTAGACGAGGTGCCAACAGTAAATTTTTTGCCGAACGTTTAACTGTAATGACTTTAGGGCAAAAAAAACAAGAAACAATAATAACTCAGAATAAGACCGCCAATGGCCAGACTAAACTAAAAAAAGTATCTGTCCGCAAAGGTGATACTCTTATGAAATTATTAACTACTCAGGGCGTTCTCAGAACAGAAGCTGACCAAGCCATCCAGTCTCTTCGAAAATATTTTAAACCAAGACATTTGCGCGCTGGAAACATTATTTTTATACAACTCCGACCCAGGGAGCATAGTCTTGCACTTGTAGGTTTTTCAATTCGTACATCAAAAAAGAAGTACATTACTGTAACCCAATTGAAAGAAGGAACCTTTACCGCAACCCATACTGTTTCCCACTTAGGTATAGAGACAAAAGTCGTAAATAAAAATGACATGCCAGCCAAAAAGGTGGGAAATTTCAAAGAAACACCTAAAAAATCGTCGAGTACTAAGAACAATATTATGGATTTGAACCTAAGAAAGGTGAACAAAAAACCATTATCAAACCAAAATGAAAATTCTACTTCGGTAAACCTGGCTGATATTCGTATTGAGCGTGGGGATACACTTATGGCAATTCTAAGAAGTGAAGGAATTGATCGATATGAAGCCGATTCTGCAATATCATCATTAAGAAGCATCTTTAACCCTAGGCGCCTACGAGAGAACCAACATCTAATTGTTGCTACCGTCACAGATAACTTAGGTGAGAAAACACTAGTAGGGTTTAACGTAAAAATCAGTGAAGGGAACCATATAGAAGTTCAAAGAAAAGGAAAAAGCAATTTCTCAGTGTTAAAAGTCTCCGAATCAGATTTTATTCGACGCACAACCTCTGTAGATTTATCTAATATCAAATTCAAAGACCATGTGAACGATACCGCTCCTCAATTACTATCTATTAGCAAGCAGGGACAGGTGATGGATGGAGCCGTATTTGCCGCAGCCTCACCCGAAGATATCAACTTTGATTTTACAAACAATACTTCTTCACAGGTTGAAATCGAGGAAACCCAGAAGGGGGTAATTAGTCACCTTGTAAAGATTGAAAAAGGAGACACCCTGTTTGTAGCTCTAAAAAAAGCTGGCAGCAAACCTAATGATGCCGAATCTGCCATAGCAGCGTTTAGAACGCTTCATAACCCGAGAAATCTTCAAATTGGACAAAAACTATCTGTTACATTGGTATCCCCACAGGATAAACTAAAAACAAAAAGTTTGACTCTTAAGAAATTTTTACTGACCGTAGCCCCAGATAAAGATATTCAAGTCAAAAGAGAATTAGATAAGAGTTTTGTGGCAACACAAATTTCTCGCGAGCTAATACGGAAACTTGAAACTTCCCGCGGCATCATACAAACATGTTTGTATTATGCCGCCACTGATGCTGGACTCCCAATAAATATACTAATGGAAATGGTTCAGATTTTTAGTTTTGATGTTGATTTCCAAAGAGATATTCAAAAAGGTGATCAATTTGAAGTGCTTTACGAAAATCTAATGAATAAACAAGGGGAAACTGTCGCTCTCAGTCCTGTATTATTTGCCCAACTAAATTTAAGCGGACAACCAATACATCTATATCGGTACAAACCTAGAAAAGGATTGGTAGATTACTTTGATGAAAAAGGACAAAGCGCTAGAAAAGCATTAATGCGCACTCCAATAAGTGGCGCTAGACTATCGTCAGGTTATGGCATGCGGAAACATCCCATTTTAGGGTACAATAAAATGCATAGGGGACTAGATTTTGCAGCGCCATCAGGGACTCCCATTTTTGCTGCCGGCGATGGGAAGGTGGAAAAGGCTGGCCGCAACGGCGCCTACGGCAACTATATTCGCATACGCCATAACTCTACTTATAAAACAGCTTATGCGCACTTAAAAAAGTTTGCTCGTGGCGTAAGGGCGGGAAAACGCGTCAGGCAAGGGCAAACTATTGGTTACGTTGGATCCACAGGCAGGTCAACGGGGCCACATTTGCACTACGAAATTATAGCAAATGGCCGTCAAATTAATCCAAGAAAGTTGAAGCTTCCAACTGGGCAAAAACTGAAAGGTAAAGAGTTAGAATTATTTTTAGACCAAAAAAGAAAAATTTACATGCTAAAAGCAGAAGCTAGGCGTCCTAAATAACTCAATTTTAAAGTAGTAAAATTGCCTGCTTAACTCAGGCTGCACTAATGATTTTATCAGAAGAAACTGGGGAAAGTTTCAGGGTATCTTTTTCGCATGATACCTGAACAGTGTCTCCATTGATTACTTCTCCTTCAATGATCAACCTCGCCAATGGATCCAGCAAGTTATTTTGCATTACCCTATTCAGTGGCCTAGCCCCATAAATTGGACTGTAAGCGGTTTCAGTCAACCACCTTTTTGCAACCGGCAAAACGTCTAAATTGAGCCTATGACTGGCAATCCGCTTTTCCACTTGTGCCAACTGTAGGTCCAAAATGGCATCCATATTTTCTCTACTTAAACGCTTAAATATAATTATGTCATCTAAACGGTTTATAAACTCCGGTCGAAATGAGCCACGGACAATATCCATCACCTTCGTGCGACAGTTATCGCTAAGCCCATCGTTGTCCTCTAAAGCTATTAAGTCACCACCCAAATTGGAGGTCATAATAATCATAGTGTTACAAAAATCTACTGATCGTCCTTGGCCATCAGTTAATCGGCCATCATCTAGAATTTGTAATAAAATATTAAAAACATCGGGATGAGCTTTTTCCATCTCATCAAAAAGCACTACCTGATATGGCCTGCGTCGCACTGTTTCAGTTATCACACCACCTTCTTCATAACCAACATAACCTGGAGGTGCGCCCAAAAGGCGGGCTACGGAATGCTTTTCCATATACTCAGACATATCAACTCGAACTAAAGCATTCTGATCATCGAACATAAACTCTGCCAGTGCTTTAGCAAGCTCTGTCTTTCCTACACCTGTTGGGCCTAAAAACATAAACGAACCGATTGGACGATTACTATCTTGTAATCCTGCTCGTGCTCGACGGACAGCATTGCTAACCGCAATTAAAGCTTCATCCTGTCCAACTAACCTTTTCCTGAGAGATTTCTCCATACGCAACAATTTTTCGCGCTCACCGGCCAACATTTTTTCAACCGGAATTCCACTCCAACGGGCAACCACGCTAGCAATGTGGGCATCACCTACAGCCTCGTCTAGCAGCTTCGAAGCCTCTACGGTCTCAAGTTCCAAAAGTCTTCTCTCAAATTCTGGTATAACACTATAAGTCAACTCACCTGCTCTAGTTAAATCACCATTTCGTTGAGCTATATCGAGTTCATTGCGCGCCGTATCAAGCTGTTCTTTTATTTTTTGCCCCCCTGCTAGCCGATTTTTGTCAGATTGCCAGATAGCGGCAAGATCAGCGGACCGCCCTTCTAGAACTAACAACTCTTGCTCAAGTTTATGTAGTCTATCTGCAGACGCAGTATCTTCTTCCTTTTTTAGGGCTGCTCGCTCAATCTTTAACTGGATAATTCTCCTATCTAATTCATCTAATTCCTCTGGTTTACTGTCAATTTCCATTCGGAGACGACTCGCTGCTTCGTCCATCAAATCGATCGCTTTATCTGGTAGAAAACGATCAGTAATGTATCTATTTGAAAGTGTTGCTGCAGATACTAGAGCGCTATCCGATATTCGAACACCGTGATGAACTTCGTATTTTTCCTTTAATCCCCGCAAAATAGAAATTGAATCTTCAACATTAGGTTCAGCTATAAAAACTGGCTGAAAACGCCGTGCAAGAGCAGCGTCCTTTTCGACATGTTTTCTATATTCATCCAAAGTGGTGGCACCAACACAATGCAAATCACCTCTTGCTAATGCCGGTTTTAGAAGATTAGAAGCGTCCATAGCTCCTTCACTAGAACCTGCTCCTACTATAGTGTGCATTTCATCTATGAAGAG
>CAYRUX010000103.1:0-9650 GCA_964427515.1 uncultured Rhizobiaceae bacterium | reverse complement strand
TGGTGCGTTCTTAATTTGTCTTCAAGGCCATTCTCAATTGCAGCCTTAGTTACAAAAGATAGGCTAGTTCTTCCGGGATTGGCACCTAATGATCCGTATTGAGGCCGGTATTTTAAAGGTTGTCCAGTCATAAGAGAACCTGACGGATCTCCCATTACAGAGTGGGAAATAAAGCCACCCTTCAAAGTGACTTCAGGTTTAGCAATAAAGAATTCTGGACGCCAAAATACTAAGGCTGCCATTTTTCCTGGCGTAATTGACCCAACGTAGCTATCTACACCGAAGCAAACAGCAGGGTTGATTGTAACCTTTGAAAGATAACGCTTAATTCGGAAGTTATCGTTATAGGGATTATCTTCAGGCAATTGACCAAATCGAACTTTATTTACCGCGGCCAGTTGAAAAGATCTCTGGGCACTTTCAGCTGCGCGTCCGCCACCCTGACTGTCTGACCCGATCATACTAATTGCGCCCCGGTCATGCAGGACGTCTTCTGCGCGCATCGTTTCCGCGCGGGCCCGACCTTGAATAAAAGCAATGTCTGTAGGAACGTTCTTATTGAGATTATGACACGTAATTAACATATCAATTTCTTCATCATATGTATTGATGGAGAATGGATTTGTTGGATTTGTCGAACTTGGCAACAAGTGAGGCTCTCCAGAGACCCGCATCATATCCGGCGCGTTTCCACCTCCTGCACCTTCGCAATGGTAGATATGCATCACACGGCCATTTATTGCTGCTAGGGTATCTTCGTAATAGCCTGTTTCGTTAAGAGTATCGGCATGAATTTGTACTTGAAAATCAAATTCATCTGCTAGTTCCATACACGTTTCAATAGCAGCAGGAGAGGATGACCAATCCTCATGGATTTTTAACCCTGTCGCACCTGCTAGTATTTGCTCAACTAAAGATCCTCGAGTAGCAGCGTTACCTTTACCGAAGTTGCCGTAATTTAACGGTATATCAGCCATTGCTTCGAGCATCCGTTGTAAATTGAAAACCCCAGGACATTCAATACCTACAGTTTTTGGCCCAGACCCTCCGCCAATAACTGTAGTAAACCCAGCATTTTGATATTCATAGAGCTGTTGTACCGAATCAAAGTGCGGATGAATGTCAATGAAACCTGGCGTGCAAATCATGCCTTCAACAGAAAGTATGTCCGTATTGGGCGACACTATCAGTCCTGGAGTAATGTTCATCGTGTCAGGGTTTCCAGATTTTCCGACACCGACGATTTTACCATCTAATACGCCAATATCAGCCTTAACTACTCCGAGAAGTGGATCAATTATCAAGGCGTTTGTGATGACCATATCTAATCCGCCATCACTTTGTTTCCATTTTGAAGCTTGCCCCATACCGTCTCTTATTGTCTTCCCGCCTCCAAAGACAAGCTCATCGCCATACGTCGTATAATCTTTTTCAATTTCCGCAACTAAGCCTGTGTCGGCAAGATAAACTTTGTCACCGGTTGTTGGGCCATATTGCGCAGCGTAATCTGGGCGTTTTATTTTCATACTCATCGTAAATAGCTCCGTATCAGCTAAAAATGGAAACTTAATAGTATCATATAGTCCCTATTTTTTTCGTGAAGAGGACTTTGATTTTTTCGCATATTTTGCATCCGCAGGAGTTTCTATAGAAAATCTATCACCTTCAAAGCAGAAACCTTCTTTTCGCAAACGGCGCATCGTCTGCCTTTTAATTATGTCTGATCTAACTGAACCGTTAGTCATATTATTCATTCCATATGCAACTTGGCGCCCAGCGTAGCCCGTGATTTGAACTTTTCTGCTTTGACCCGGCTCAAAACGGACTGCAGAGCCACTTGGTACATCTAGCCGCATGCCAAAGGCTGCTTCTCGATCAAATGCCATAGCTCTGTTGCATTCAGCTAAGTGGTAATGTGCGCCAATCTGGATTGGTCTATCGCCAGTATTGATCATAACAATCTTTTTGCTTGGGCGCTCGGCGTTGATTTCGATATCGTCCTTAGCAAAATCTATACGTCCGCAGTTCTGGGGCTCCCCGACATCGAACGCTTCCTTTGGTACTATGGATTTTGGAATTGGCGGTGGCGACCATTTTCCTTTTATAGCCATTGGTTATATCTCCGTTTTACTATCGAATGGGGTTCATTACTGTCACGAGTTTGGTACCGTCCGGGAACACTGCTTCAACCTGAACAATTTTCATCATTTCTGCAACGCCTTCCATAACGTCACTCTTTTTTACGATCGTGGCACCATACTCCATCATGTCGGTTAACATAGGTATGCTGCCCTCTCTGGCACGTTCCAAAATTTCATCACAAATAAGGGCAATTGCTTCAGGGTAATTGAGCTTTACTCCACGACCTAGCCTCTGACGAGCCATTTCTGCCGCAGCCCACAGTTGAATTCGCTCTTCCTCCCGGACCGTCAAATGCATAAAGCACTCCTTTTAATGGGATATCGAAAAAATCTTACTTACAAGTCGAAAGTCTCAAGTGTCGTCTATAATCTATTAATTAAACTGCAATTTTGCCTACAATCTCAAATCATATCTGTCATTCACAGACGTGCAAATACAATTTTGTAATCTTATTAGAAATGGTTGCATTGGTTGCACCCGGTAATTCTTTGTTAGAAATGTACAAATATGTTCTCAGTTTGCAATATTGAGTAGTGGTTTAACCTCTTGTCCAAAAATGCGAATTCCTTCTTCAAAATCATTCCAGCTGAACATAAAGCCGTCCGCTCCTGTTTTTTCTGTTATTTCGTCGAGTTTCATGGCGACAGTTTTTGGGGACCCATGGATGACTGGTATTATATTGAAAGCAGAATTTCCTTCTTCGAGAGGCTTCTTTAGAGAGAGCGTAGTTTTTTCGCTGGTACCACCCAAATTTGTATCTAGGAGAGCGCTCGAAATCATATTAGAAATTGCGGTTTTATCAGCTTTTCGGATAATTTCTTCTCCAATCTTTCGGGCTTTCTCGTCCGTTTGTTCAACGATCATATGTAGAAGAATATAAGCCCCATAGTTTTTTTTCATACCCTCTGCCTGCTGATCCGCAAGTTCATCCAGAACATCAGGGTGGCCAAACATAAATCTTTGATCAGCATTTTTATCACAGAAATCGATACCCGCTGGCGACTGTCCAGCACTCACTATAGGTATGGAATGATTTGGAGTTGGAAAGCACTCACAATTATTAAGCTCCCAAAATTTACCTTTTCTATCGCATTTTCCAGTTTGCCAGAGATCTTTTAGAATTGCTAGATATTCAGCTGCAAACTCATAACGCTCTTCATAGAAATCCGATCCTGGCCATAGCCCCATTTGTTCATACTCTGCGCTATTCCAACCAGTCACTATATTTAGTCCTATGCGCCCTCCGCTAATGTTTGACAATGTAGCAATCATTCTTGCGGTGTAGGCCGGGTGCAGAGCCAGCAATGCGACTGTAGGAATAAAATGTAGGGATTTTGTAATGGATGCTAACGCGCTTACTAGGGTAAAAGGCTCAATGCAATGATCCCAATAACCGGTGGAGCCCCCGAAGCCTTTGAACTTTATCATGGGTAAAGCAAATGAGAGGCCCTGCCGTTCCGCTTCGAGAGTGATAGACTTCAAATGTTCGTAAGTTGGTACATAAGGTTTAATCGCCTCTGAGAGCACATAACCGTTGCTACCATTAGGCAGAAATACTCCAAATTTCATACCACCACTCCTTTTCTTATATATCAGAAAGAAATCTGGTCGGTTTGTTCAGTCGAGAGTCTTCTAGTAGTTTTTCAAACGCAGGCCATGCGATATTTGGATGATAACTGTGTCCACCTATAGCGGGAACAGTTCGAAGGTTGTCAGTTGCGTTCATTGCATCATAAATAGCGTGGGCTGAATCTGCTACCTTTTTGGTTTCAGAATACGGCCAAATATGGTCATCTATACCTGAAAATAGTAGGAGTGGTCGGGGGGCTGATAGGCCAATAATATCATCCATTTCAAACCAATTGAGAATATCAGGGATTACATTTTGACCGCTAGAATCGGCACGCTTGCCGATAGTATTCCTGTAATAACCTATGCAACCCCCAATTAAACCTGCCGATATGCGAATGTCTGTTGCCATAGAAAAAAAACCGGTAGTGCCACCAGATGAGGTGCCCATAATGTGCAGGCATTCTAAATCAAGTTCTAATCCATGGTCTTCCGTTTCCAGCCAGTCAATTACAGTAGAGACGTCGCTCATGCGCTCGCCCAAAAGAGTTTTTCCCATTAATAGCGCGTGATTGGCAGCAGTAATGCACGGGTCGGTTTGATTATTTCCCATATGCTGTTCTCTGCGCTCACCAAAACATGACTGCTCTATAGCTACAGCAACGTAGCCGCGTTTGGCAGCTTGCAAGGCGTTGGCTGCACCACGAGTAATTCTTTCTGGATCTGCCGGCATGCGGACTTCGCCCCAGCTAAGGTGAATGCCTGAGTTGGTTCCTTGTAGGCAAATCATTACTGGCTTTGGTCCAGATTTTGAGGAATCATAAATTAAATGCACGGGTATATTATTTTGATGCCATGTATTCAGATATGTCGAGGTTTTGGTGATGTTTTTTCCTAACTGCGATTTGTGGGTATTCTGGGAGATCGACTGAGGTCTATCTGCGGTGTAGCCAGTCAACTCCATTAACTTTTGGCGAGCAATTTTCTGCCATTCCTCAGCATTGATATAGTTTTCAATTTGCCACGAGCACTGTGGTTGGTGAGCGTTATATTCATGAATATGTCGTTGGCTTGGGCTTAAGCAGAGGCCTTCCGGAACCGTTGGATAGGGGGTTTTTGTTAGTCCTACCAGTCTGGCTATCTTCCCCTTAATCGCTAGGGTGAGTGAGAGTATACGGACCCAGGTTAGCATACTGTCTTTCTTAGAGTATTATAGTAGAATTAGTAGTTAACATTTGGTGTATCCCACTAATTCAATGGGGTATAATGGCCACTTATTAGATAGGACAACTTATAAATAATGACAAATTTTTGTTGACGTAAGATTAAATTACCTACCGAATTATAGCCTAGAATAAATAGGGGACGGTTAGCAATGACTGTTGCAAGAGCATACATAGTTGGTACGTGTGATACGAAGGGGCCGGAGCTGGGGTATTTGCGAGAATTAATTGAGGCAGCCGGTGTTCCGGTTTGCCTGGTTGATGTTAGTACCCAAAGATCAAAAATAGAAAACGATAAGGGGCTAACAATTATTGACGTGCAGGCTACTGAGGTGGCTGGACATCATCCCGACGGCCTTGGAGCAGTATTTGATTCGAATGAACGTGGGAAAGCAATCGCTGCAATGAAGACTGCGCTTATAAATTTTATAGCACGCAGGGAGCAAGCCGACGATATTGGGGGCGTAATTGGTGCTGGTGGATCTGGCAATACTGATCTTGTAGCGGCGGCATTCCGTACTTTGCCGGTAGGTATGCCAAAAGTTCTTGTCTCGACTGTAGGTTCCGGGAACGTGGCTCCGTATGTAGGGCCAAGCGATATTTCAATGGTATATTCGGTAACAGATATCGCAGGGTTAAATAAAATATCCCGTCAGGTTTTAGGCAATGCGGCGCATTCATTGGTAGGCATGTTAGCCAATCGTGTGCCTGAGGCTAAAGATCGCCGAGCTATTGCATTAAGTATGTTCGGCGTCACTACACCGTGTGTGGAAAGTGTCCGTAAAGTACTAGAAACAAAGTACGATTGTCTCATCTTTCATGCTACCGGCACTGGCGGACAGTCACTAGAAAAATTAGCCGAGTCTGGTTTGATAATTGGTGCAATCGATGTGACTACGACAGAAGTATGTGATGAAATAGCCGGGGGTGTATTTTCTGCGGGTTCAGAACGCTTTGATCGTTTAGCCAAGTCTGGACTGCCCTATGTCGGATCGTGTGGTGCTTTAGATATGGTAAATTTTGGCGCAAAAGAAACCGTGCCGGAACGCTACAAAGACCGAAAGTTCTATATTCACAACGCTAATGTCACATTAATGCGTACAACCCCGGAAGAATGCGAACAGATAGGTTTGTTTATCGGCGGAAAACTAAATACATTTAAAGGGCCTGTCAGGTTTTTAATACCCGAGAAAGGGGTATCTCTTATTGATGCAGAAGGGCAGCCCTTTTTTGATCCGGTAGCTAACGGTGTGTTGTTCAGAACGCTGAAAGATGTTGTCAATGAAACTGACCACTGCCGTATTATTACGGAGCCGTTTCATATTAACGACCCTGAGTTTGCTACTGCATTAGTTAACAATTGGTGTGAAATTTCGGGGGAAATAAATGAGTAATCTGACGAGATTAGAAATTCTTGATGGTTTTACTGATATGATTAGGCGGCGTGAGCCAATTATAGGTGGCGGAGCAGGCACGGGATTATCAGCAAAATGCGAAGAGGCCGGCGGTATTGACCTTATTGTAATTTATAATTCAGGACGCTACCGGATGGCCGGACGTGGATCCCTGGCCGGTTTGCTAGCCTATGGGAACGCCAATGAGATTGTTAAAGAAATGGCTTCTGAAGTTATTCCTGTTGTGAAGTCCACGCCAGTATTAGCCGGGGTTAATGGCACAGATCCATTCATGGTCACGGATCACCTTCTTGGTGAGCTCAGAGAATTAGGATTTGCAGGTGTTCAAAACTTCCCGACGGTCGGTCTGATAGATGGAGTTTTTCGGGCCAATTTGGAGGAGACAGGTATGGGTTATGATCATGAGGTAGAATTAATCTCGAAGGCAAGGGAAAACGACATGCTGACTACGCCGTACGTTTTCTCGAGTGAGGATGCAATAAAAATGACTGAAGCGGGGGCTGACATCCTTGTTGCGCATATGGGATTAACTACGAGCGGAAGTATTGGAGCGCAGACATCAAAAACATTGGATGATTGTGTAACTTTAATCGATGAATGGGCTTCAGCGGCAAAAAATATTCGCGAAGATATAATTGTACTTTGCCATGGTGGGCCTATCGCAATGCCCGAGGACGCGCACTATATCCTGAAAAATTGTTCAAATGTGCATGGCTTTTATGGAGCGTCGAGCATGGAACGGCTGCCTACTGAGGAGGCTCTGACAGAACGAACCCGGGTTTTTAAGTCTGTAACCTTTTGACCTTCGGTCTTTCTCACGTCATCAAATAGATAAGGTATGCTTGGTTCACTCCCTGCTTTTGGGCACACAGTTTAATAGGCATTTTTCGAGATTATAATTGTTTCATTGAAGTCTTTTTTAGATTCTTTAGATTCAAAGATTGTTGACCATCTAATTTGATGGTAATACGGTAAGGTAGAACTGGGAAGGTTATAACAGTGACAGGACTTTTATTAAGTTAGTTCTGTACGTACTTTGATTGCTAACAAAAGTTTGCTTTTGTTAAAAATGGTAAATTAGGGAGGTAATGAATGCATATTTTCTCGAAGAAATCAGTAAAAGACGTACAAGCAGAAAAGATTGGTAATACCCGGAGGGATATTCTTAAAACTGCAGCCTTAGGTGGTGTTGGTACAGCTGCTATGGGTGCGGGAGTATTGGCTAATCTTAATTATTCCAAAGGTGTAAAGGCTGCTGATGGTGATCCAATTCCTGTTGGCCAAGGCGCTGGGTACACAGGTTGGGGCGCTGCGGATGGCAATGAGTTTCGTAATGGTTTAAATATGGCCATTGAAGAAATTAATGCTATGGGCGGAATACTTGGCCGACCGCTAGAGCCATATTTTGAGGATACGACCGATCAGGGTCCTGATCAGGTGATCCCGGCGTTTCAGCGTTTGATAGATAGTAAAGGCGTTCATGCGATCATTAATGGTTATAATGCCAGTGTCGCAACTGCTGAATATGACGTTATTGCTGACTCCGGTATTCTCTATCTTCACAACAATACCGACCAGTCCCAGCACGATGTCATCTCATCCGACCCTGAGAAATATTTTTCAGTATTTCAAAACGATCCGGTTGAAACATGGTATGGTCCAGGTGTTGTCCGTTTTGTAAACGGCCTGGAAGGGCAAAACCTTTGGCAACGGCCTAACAATAAAGTAGCTATAATAACGATTGCACAGAGATATAGTGTTCGTATAGCTGAAGGTGCAAGGGATACTTTGCCAGAAGCCGGTTTTGAGAATGCGCTTTTTGAGACCGTTTCTTTTCCTACTACTGATTGGGGTCCTGTTCTGGCTAAAGTGCGCGAGATTGACCCGGCAGTTATTATTTGTACGCACTGGTTACCTCAGGACCAGGCCCAGTTTATGTTGCAATTTACGCCAAATCCCACAAACAGTATTGTGTATTTTCAGTATGGCGCTTCGCTGGCTGCGTTTAGAGATATTGGCGGTCCAGCAGTAAACGGTACAATATACGCATCTGTTATTGGTGCTCTCCAAGATAAGATGGGTATGGCGTTTCAGAACAAGTACCGGCAAAAATTTGGAGCAAATTCCACGCCTATGGTTGGCTCCCAGACTTACGATGGATGTTATCTGTGGGCAATCGCATCATCCCTAGCGGGTGGTAGTGGTGAGCCTGGTGACTTTGACCAGAATGTTAAGGTAGCAGATAGGTTGCGTTCGCTGATTTATCGAGGGGTGAATGGAACTTGCCGGTTCTTCCCGGAATATCAGGCTGCGGTACCGTATCCGACTTCACCGGATTCAGAAAACGATCCATCTCTTGGAATGCCGCATCTATTTTTGCAGATTCCAGACCATACTAAACCGCCGGTTTTGATATCACCGGACCCATACACTATTCAAAAATTCCAGACACCAGCTTGGTTCACCTAGGAATAGTATGACGGAGGGGGCTAGACCCCCTTCGTTTCCCTGGGTTCTTATTGGGATTGGTATCTGTTGTTATGGGCGAGAAATCCATGAATGGTTCGGAGCCTTTGCTCCGTTGTGACTCGTTATTTAGATATTTTGGCGCCGTAAAGGCTGTCGACAATATTTCATTTGATATAAATAAAGGCGATATTCTTGGTATCGGCGGGCCAAATGGTGCTGGGAAAACTACCCTTTTTGATGTTATATCTGGCCTCACATCTGCAGACAGTGGACACATATATTTTGACAATCAAGATATTACGAAGTTCCCCCCACACAAACGCTGTCACGTAGGGCTGGCAAGAACGTTTCAGTTAAATGCTGCTTTCGAATCTCTGACAGTTCGCGAAAATACTCTCGCGGGATCTTATTTTGGCCATAGTAATCGTATTTTTCCAGGAGCGCGTTTCAGCAAACAGTCTGTTGAACGAGCAGAATGGGCTTTATCTCTTGTTGGGTTAGCCGATGAGGCAGATAGGTCAGTGGAAACTTTGCCGGTTTATAAGCGGAAATTACTTATGTTGGCAGGAGCACTTTCTTCTGGTCCCTTGCTTCTAATGATGGATGAACCAGTGGGTGGACTTAATAAACAAGAAGTCGACGATATTATGAAAATCGTGCGAAAAGTAAGTGAAACCGGGGTGACGGTTCTCTTAATTGAGCATGTAATGCGTTTTCTTGTAGCTCTTTCGGATAGAGTAATTGTTATGCACCATGGAGAGAATATTTTTGAAGGAGAACCCAGTAGTTTAGCCTCCGATAAAACAGTAGTTGATGTTTATTTAGGTGAAGG
>CAYRUX010000102.1:0-12879 GCA_964427515.1 uncultured Rhizobiaceae bacterium | reverse complement strand
TTACATGGCCTGGAAGTAATATTGTTGATTGGTTCAAAGCAATTATAGAATTTCTTCGTAAACATGACATATTTGGACTAATTACATTTCGCGAGATTACTCGCGAACTTGCGCAGTTAATTGTTTGGCCCCTAGACAAAGCTGAGCGCATTCTTGTTTTAGGGTTTCGGGATCTTTCAATTCCGGGCATTCCTTGGATTATATCTGCGATGTTGGCTGCAATACTTGGTTGGTTTTTGAAAGGTTGGCCACTCGCTCTGTTGTCCGGGTCCTGCATTGCATATTTTTCTATTTTTGGCCTGTGGAAGCTGGCTATGACCACATTATCCTTGGTTCTAGTTACGGCACCAATCGCCGTAATAATTGGTTTATTACTTGGTATACTCGCTATGAAGTGGCGGTCATTTGAAAAAATGATTTGGCCAATACTCAACCTCATGCAGTCACTCCCGCACTTTGGTTACTTAATTCCAATCGTTGTATTCGTTGGTCTTGGGCATAAAGCAGGTGCGATAGCCACTATAATGTTTGCAATTCCTCCTATGGCTAAGCTGACCCTGATTGGTCTAAAAGGCGTGTCCAAGGAGGTTTTAGATGCAGGTGTGATGGCTGGATGCACGCCCTTTCAAATGTTATGGCGCGTTCAAATTCCTGCTGCCCAGAAGACCCTGATGGTAGGCGTTAATCAGGTGATTATGCAATGCTTAGCAATGGTTGTGATTGCGGCGTTTGTTGGAGCGAGAGGTCTTGGAATTGATCTTTTATTCCGTCTTCAAACACTTCAGTTAGGTAGAGCTTTGGAAAGTGGCATTGCAATCGTGTTAATGGCAATAACTTTAGATCGTCTAAGTCAGGCTCTGGCTCAAAGGGAACCTGAACATAAACCGGAAGGTAACTTTTGGATAACGCATCCTTTTATAGTGATAGCTATTGGAGCCATTATTGTGGGGGCTGTCATAGCACATTTTGTTCCCCAAGCAGTTGCGTTGCCTAGGGGGTCAACTATTACACTTGCGCCCTACTGGGATTTTGCAATCAAAAAAATCGTGTTCGGGTTATATGACCCCTTGAGTTTTATTAGGGAGTATGCCCCGCCCTATTTTCTCATGCCTATACGCGACTTTTTTAAGGAATTACCCTGGACTGTGTTTTTAGGTGTGTTAATGGCACTAGGGTGGCGTCTTGGTGGTTGGCGGATGGCGTTACCAATAGGGTTGTTACTTGGTTTTGTTGTAATTTCAGGTTGGTGGACAGAATTTATGATCACTACATATTTGGTTTTTGTGGCTGTGATCATTTGTGTGATGTGGGGCTTCCCGGTGGGTGTTTGGGCATCCTCGCGAAATAGCAGAACGCGGTTTGTCGCATTTTTATGCGATACTTTTCAAACATTTCCATCATTCATTTATTTGATACCCGTAGTCATGTTATTTCAGGTCAGTACCATGTCTCAAATAATGGCTATTGTAATTTATGCAGGGATTCCGATGGTAAGATATACTTACATTGGCCTACGTAATGTACCCAAAGAAATTGTAGAAGCGGGCATAACTTCTGGATGTACTCCCAGGCAGATTCTTTGGAAGGTGCGCATGCCATTAGCGCTTCCAGAAATTGCTCTTGGTTTAAATCAAACAATAATGTTCTCATTATTTATGGTTATGATAGCTGGTTTTATAGGAGGTAACTATGATTTGGCTCGTGAGATATTTAAGGCCAAGGCTAATAACGATGCCGGTCTAGGGATCCTTTTGGCGCTATGTGTTGCTTTCTTAGGATTAACAATGGATAGATTATTACAGGAGTGGGTCAAGCGTAGAAAAGAAAAGCTTGGTATTGCTATTCAGTGATAGCTTCGAAGTCGCTTCTAAGTGGAACAACAAACTTTCTGTGAGTTTCAGTATTTGACTAACGGGCTTGGTAAATTTTCTCAAGTATATTTAAGTGTAAAATATAAAATGAGATAAACTAAAAAGGCTGGCTCAATAATTTTGAGCCAGCCTTTAGAGTATCATAAGCGAAAATGGTTAATTTAGCCAAGCTCTCCATTTTGCATCGTTATCTTCCATCCACTTGGATGCCGCGTCTTGAACTTCCATTTTATCAACATCAACAAGTTTAGACATAACGGCTACGTCTAAGTTGGTAAAGTTGATTTTCTGGACAATTGCATACGCACCGGGATTGCGAGAAGGAAAGCCTTCCCAAACACCAATCTTCAAATAGCCACCCTTTGGGTTGCCACAGTCGTGAGTGAGTTCTGTGTTCAAACCGCCGGAGGGATCATCTTTGCAACCATCCCAATACTCTGGAAACTCTATAAACTTTCCATCATAGAGTGCTTCAATAAAATTTGGAGTCCAGTTAAAGTGGACAATAGGCTGTTTTTTCTCAAAAGCTATTGCCAGCTCAGCCCATATAGCATCTGCTGAACCAGCATTGATTACTGCAAAATTCATACCGAGGCCAAGCACGCGCTTGTCATCGCCTTTTAGCCATTCAGCGGGGCCACCGAGATATCTGCCCTTAGGAGCAGTTTCAGATGTTGCGAATAATTCCGCACAACCATTTAAGGCTTCCCAATCAGGTAAACCGGGGCATACTTCCTCAACATAGGATGGGTACCACCACTCTTCCCGAGTTTTAGCATCATGTGTTGCTGCATCTATTACACAGCCCTTTTCGACCTGCTTTTCAAACGCGACGCCGAACGCGCCTTGCCACACTTCGTGAACTAAATCAACATCACCCTCACACATGGCTTCGTATACTGCGCCGCTATCTGCCGGTATATATTCTACGTCACTGCCGCCTTCTTGAAGAATGCGGCCAACTATTTCTGCGCCAACCAACTGACTAGTCCAGTTGTGAAGTGGAATTCTAACCGTATCAGCATTACTAGTCTTGGCATTGGTAATTGTAAAACCAACAGCAATTAAGCTAACGCATACAGCTGCATAAACTAAACGGATGCTTCTCATATTACCTCCCATTTGGCGGATACTCTCGGTGTTAAGAGAAATATTATTGTTTTAGTTAAGTCAAATTATCCCGTATCCGCTATCAGAAATTGAAGCCTAACCGATAAATTTCAAGTAATGCAAAGTATTTATTTTAGCATTCGCAAACAGGCGCTTGCATTCAGTGAACTATTATGAACCAATAAAAGCGCTAGAGATACTAAAGTTGTGGCCTTAACCGTAGGTGCAAGAATGTGCAAAATATAGCAACTAGTGTCGGTGCTGACCTTCTCGGTGTAAGGCGGCCGGGCGTCAATGTGTTGCCCATAGGGACTGAAAGGTATGTTGTCCCTGGCAGAAATTGTAGGCTTATAAGTTTTAACCAAGGCGACAGGATTACCCTTCTTGATCAAGAGGGTGGTCAGCGCTGTGAATTAATCGTTATAGATACCGACGGCAAATGTAACCTCGGTATTTTTGGAGAAAAGGGAACTGGTGCTGCTTTGGGTTTGATGAGTTTGCTCGACGATAGCAGTTATACACTACCAAGAGGCCTAATGTTTTCTTCTTTAAAATATATGGAATCTATAGATTTATTTGGTGCCGGAAGTAAGGCAGGAGACAAGGCTCATTTTACTGCAGATAAGAGAGGAAAGTGTTTAATTGTAGTTCCTGGCAATATTATGACACCGGATCAACAAAATACGGCTACGCCTATTACTGTGTTCTTGGAGAGACAAAAACTGATTGGGTCTGAATCTGAGGCAGTATTGCCAGACCCTATGGCCGAGCCGCGTTTGGATTTTCGAATACCCCGTTGTACTGCCCAGGCATATGAAGTGAAAGCTGGTGAATGGATTCAAGTTATTGATGTGCAGGGGCGCCAGTGTACGGATTTTCAGGCATTCTCTCTTTCCCAACTTGACATAGGATTGGAGCGTTGCTTGGACGTTACTACTACGCGGTCTTTAATTGGACTGGGATATCCTCATCCTGGATTAAAGGCGAAGTATTATGACCAGGATTTTGAACCTCTTCTAGAGATATATCAGGATACGTGTTCACGTCACGATGCATTTGGACTAGCTTGTTTTGATAAATATTACGAGGACATGGGTTATCCAGGGCACCTGAATTGTTCAGATAATTTTAATGGTGCCTTGGAGGCGTATGCCATACAGCCTCGTCGTGGTTGGATGGCTATTAATTTTTTCTATAATACTGGTGTAGATGATCAAAATCTGTTCTATCTAGATGAGCCTTGGTCGAGGCCAGGGGATTTCGTTTTGTTAAAGGCATTAAAAGATTTAGTGTGTGTATCCTCGGCTTGCCCTGATGATATAGATGCAGCAAATGGCTGGAATCCAACAGATATTCATATACGCTCATATGCAGAGGATGTCCTTTTTAACCGCTCAATTGGATTTAGAACACGAACAGATTCGGATGTGGCTATGACTAAAGAAACTGGTTTTCATTCTCGAACCTCAGAATTAACTCGAGACTTTGTGGAGTATAAAGGTTATTGGCTTCACTAAAGCTATGTCAACTTTGGATCCACGAATGAATATATGGCATGCAGAGAAAAAGCAGTAGTTATTGATTTAAGTCCGTTAAGAAAATTTGAAGTTCTTGGTCCCGGTGCTGAGGAGCTTTTGCAGTATTGTTTGACCCGTAATGTTCGAAAAATGTCAGTGGGTCAAGTAGCCTACAGTGCAATGTGTTATGAAACTGGAACAATGATAGATGATGGTACAGTCTTTCGTTTAGGGCAGAATAATTTTAGATGGATTGGCGGGTGTGATTACGGGGGTGAATGGCTGAGGCAGCAAGCAGAAAAATTGAATTTGGAAGCTTGGGTACGGTCGTCCACAGACCAACTTCATAATATATCTATTCAAGGACCAAAAAGTAGAGAACTTTTAAAAGAGGTAATTTGGACGCCACCACTTCAACCAAGTCTCGAGGAATTGAAACTTTTTAGATTTGCAGTCGGCCGAATCAATTCGCCGGAAGGTAAGTCTATCGTCCTTTCACGCACTGGTTATACTGGTGAGTTAGGATACGAAGTATTTTGCCACCCTAAGGATGCTCCAGAAATTTGGGATAAAATATGGGAGGTTGGGTCTGGTCATGGTCTAACACCTCTTGGTCTCGAAGCTTTAGATATGTTGAGAATAGAAGCAGGGTTGATTTTTGCTGGATATGAATTTGATGATCAAATTGATCCCTTCGAGGCAGGTATTTCATTCACTGTCCCGCTAAAATCGAAAGATGATGATTTTATAGGTAAAGCCGCACTTAAAAAGCGTAAGGACAACCCACAACGTGTGCTTGTGGGGTTAGAGTTAACAGGGAATGAGGTGGCAGCTCATGGGGATTGTGTTCACGTTGGTCGACAGCAGGTTGGAGTTATTACGTCGGCAACACGATCACCTATTCTTAGGAAAAATATTGCTCTTTGCAGAATTGCCGTAACTCATGCTGAGCTTGGTACATCGGTGGAGGTTGGCAAGCTGGATGGACAACAAAAACGCTTAAGTGCAGTGGTGGTTAACTACCCGTTTTACGATCCGGACAAGAAACGTGTAAAAGCGTAATGCTAGTTTATTTAATAATTTTTGGTTAAACCATTACTTGCTCACGTTTATAAGGAGCAGGGTCATTATTATTGGTACCAAACTCACGTGCAAATTTATGACCGCTGTATATCGCTTGAGCAATGGTTGATGGTGCAAGGCAATCGCCGATGCGTGTTATGTTTGTAGCTTGAGTTGGTTTGCTTGATATTGTTGTCTGTAGCTCTTGCCAAAGGCTAATGTTTGGAGACCTTGAGGTCACCAGCACTATTGATTCGGTTGTGATCTGTTCTTCTGATGCAGTATAAACACAAGCATGCCGTGCCATAGTTTTCTCTATGGCTACCAGTTTCCTTCCAGTTATGATTTTTACGCCATAATTTAAAAGTTGCCGTTGAATTGTATGTTGTTCCAGAGTGTTTGTTGTCCAGGATGAAACGATTGGGTCGGGCGTCATCAGGGTCGTATTGAGACCCTCACAGACGAGCTTTTCTGCAATTAACCCACCCATAATATAGCTATCTTCATCGTAAATGAGGACTGAGTTGCTGAGAGGTATTTGCCCCGCCAAAATGTCGTCAGGTGTATAGATATTTATGTTCGGGTCTGTTATTGGAATACTTTTGCGATGATGCCGTCCAGTCCCGTCATGTTTCCATTTAGAACCTATAGCGACTAAGTTATGATCTGCGCCAAATTCTATAATATCGACAGCTTTGAGCTCACTATCCATATAGATATCAACATTGGGAAGATTTTGGAACGCAGCGATGCGATGTTCAACTACTCGCATGTAAGACGACATCCCGGGCAATTTAGATTCAAGAAGAACTCTGCCCCCAAGAGATTTTTCTTTTTCTGCTAATGTTACGGAATAACCTCTTTGACCCAGCGCTCTCGCGCATTCAAGTCCTGCCGGGCCGCCACCAACAATTAACACACTGTCCTCCGAAGATTTAGGGGGAATCGATTCTGGATGCCATCCTCTACGCCATTCTTCGCCCATAGTGGGATTTTGGGTGCATCGAATTGTCGTATAGGTCATATCTCCAGATACGCAAATATTACACCCAATGCATTCACGAATGTCTTCTATCCGCCCCTCTTCGATCTTTCGCGGAAGAAACGGGTCAGCAATAGAAGGGCGCGCAGCACCTATCAAATCCAGGGTATTATTTCTAATAAGGCTTGCCATATGATCAGGAGAAGTATACCGGCCCACTCCAACTACAGGTTTGGACGTAAGTTGTTTCATGAATCTAATACTATCTTCTTGGTAACCTTCTGCGGCGAATCGCGAAGTTTGTGAGTCGTTTGACCAATCGCTGATATTTAAATCCCAAAGGTCGGGTAATTCTCCGAGCAAACGTATTATCTCTGCTCCCTCATTTTTTGCTTCCAATCCTTCGGAGCCTAGAAGTTCATCGACTGACAGACGCACGGCAACCGCACACGTGTTTCCTACGGCCTCCTTTGTGTCTTCAATTAATTCTCGCAGCAGTCTTGTCCGGTTTTCCAGTGAACCGCCATATTCATCAGTTCTCTGATTGTAACGTGAAAGAAGAAAATGTTGCGCGAGAGATAAATTATGACCAGCGTAAACGTAAATTATATCATAGCCAGCCCTTTTCGCTAAAATGGCAGATTCTCTATGGCTCTTTCTTACAGCACGGATATCACTTAAATCCATCTCACGAGCCTGTGTTAAGGCAGGCATTGTGAGGGCTTGTGCCGAGGGTCCTATAGGTGTCTCTCGGCTAGTTAAATTTGCCGTAGCTATTCCTTGTTGGCAAAGCTCTATAGCTGCTAATGAATTATGAGCGTGAACAGCTGAAACCATACGGGAGTGATATGGGAGATCACTTAAATCCCATAAACGACCTTCAATAGAGGGACTAAAATCTGTAGTATGATCTATCTCTACTTCTTCGGTTGACACTACAGCCCAACCACCCTCGGCTTTAACGCCGCGCATAGCAGCCATACCTCTAGGCAGGTGGTCCCCCATTCCATTACAATGCGGAACCTGATAGAATCGGTTACGCGCAATTACCGGACCAATCTTTACAGGTTCAAATAATATATCGAAGGTGGGGTCTCGTTTTGTCACGTTAAAATCCTCCAATTTTTGATGCTTTTCTGGTTAACTAGCTAGGGTTAGTATGTACGGGTTAGCTTTTATAATGTTTAGAACGGAACTAGATTTAACAAGTGTGAAAGATTATACGGATGGAAGAAAGTGGTTTAATGTATCTTTTGTGGAGTGATTTGGTTGGAGTCACTCGCACGAGGGGTGTTCCATTAAAAAATTTTAATGATCACATTGAAACCGGCCTTGGTTGGGCATGCGCTGGCCAGGCTTTGACCCCTTTCCAGAATATAGTCGAAAACCCTTGGGGCCCAATGGATGAGGTTCGTCAAATTCCCGATCTCGCTTCAAAGTTTATTATACCAGCATCTCATGAAAACCGCGCAATACATGCCGTAATTTGTAATTCACAGTTGAGCCCTGAAAAAGAATGGGACGTATGTGTAAGAAGTTTTTGCCAGAATGCTATAAGAGACCTAAAAGCGGAAACAGGAATGGATCTAATTGCTGCATTTGAATTGGAATTTTTGTTAGAAGCAGCAGATTTTGTTCCTGAACAGCCGTTTTCTTTCGGCGCTGCACGCATTCAGCATAGCTTCTTAAGTGCTCTGGAAGAGAGTCTTACTATAGCAGGTGTGAAGCCGGAAACTTTGGAGCCAGAATATGGGGTAGGACAATATGAAATAAGCATCGCACCTTCCGGTGCCCTGAATGCTGCAGATGCTGCTATTATATCACGTGAGGTCACTCGGGAAGTTGCGCGTCGGCATGAGATACGGGCAAGCTTCTCACCTAAACCCACCATGGAACATGTAGGAAACGGGTGCCACATACATTTCAGCTTAGTTGACTCAAAAGGCTGTAATGTGACAAGTGCTGCAGGGGGGGTGCTTGGGCTAAGCGAAATGGCGCAAAAGTTTTGTGCGGGTATTCTAGTCCATATGGATGCATTGCTATCCATTACAGCGCCATCACCGATTTCTTATAACCGCCTAGGTCCAAATAATTGGAGTGCAGGCTACAACTGTATAGGGCAACAAAACAGGGAAGCTGCAATAAGAGTTATTCCCGGTATTTCTAACGATACTTCAAAAGCTGATAAAGCGTTTCACTTTGAATTTCGAGCGTCCGACTCTACGGCTTCGCCGTATCTTTCCATTGGTGTGCTGGTGAGGGCAGGGTTAGAAGGTATTCAAAACAATTTAGTTTTGCCGAACGTAGTTAAGGTTGACCCTTCCGAAATGTCTGCCGAGGAGCGATCTGATGCTAAGATTAAACCACTGCCTGAAAGTCTAGAGATAGCTCTTGAGGCACTTGAAAAAGATAAGGTTGTGAGATCTTGGTTACCAAAAGAATTATACGGTACATACAGGAATATCAAACGGTGGGAGATCGATAATTCAAAAAGCACTGCGCGCGATCAATTATTTAGAATGTATCGTAAAGCATATTAAATCGCCCACTTTTTCATTATACTTTATCCAAAATTTGGCGCCCTTAAAAATACTGCCCGTAATTATTTTTCACGTGAGAGTCTTAAGTTCGTTGAGCAGAATTGTTTGGAAAGACATTTCTGATTGATTAGTAACATCTTAGTGTTTTGTTTTTATGACCAAACATGTCATATACTTCCATCAGCAGAAGGGGCTAGCAGATCTTTTTCGGCAAGTCTAAGGTGCTTGTTCATTAAGGTCGCGGCGTTTCGAGGGTCTCGGCCACGGATGGCATCGAACACGTCCCGGTGGTGTAAATTATACTGACGAATTCGGTCCGGAGTTAGAATGGCACCTTTAATGGACTCCCATAGGTCATGGGTTCTCACGTAATTTATTTCTCCGTACATAGCGATCATAAGAGGATTACGTGTTCCCTCAGCAATGCGCAGGTGAAATATTTTATCCCAATACGAGAACTTTTCTTTGTCAAACTCCGCATCCTCCATTTCGTAAAGCGAATTTTCCAAATCAGTGATATCTCGTACAGTCATATTCTGTGATGCTAAACGAACGGTTTGTGATTCTAGAGCAAGGCGTACTTCAAGCAATTGTAGGGGGCTTGTAATTTCTGCGACGTCGCCAGAATTGGCTTCATTTTCTGATTGGGGAAAGTTAATATAGCTTCCGCTTCCTCTTTTTCGGATTACTAAGCCAGTTTGTTCAAGAAGCCTAAGCGCTTCTCGTACAGTGCCTCGTGAGACAAGGTTATCCTCAGCCAAGCGTCGTTCAGATGGCAGCCGTGCTCCCTTTTTAAGTTTTCCCTCCAAGATACGTTTTCGCATCTCATCGTATAAGTTTTCCGAGACGCTCTTATAGGGAGGTTCAGCGTTAGAGAAGTTTCTGTCAGTCATTGATATTTCATTTCTAATGATTTCTCAGATACCATTAAATTGGTAGGACCAAAAAAAGGGTAATTTGACTTGCAAAGGAGAACATCAGACGTTTTAATTCCTTGAGTGAATCGATTGTTGCAGATTAAGAGGAGGTAATGTTGTGATCCTTTATAGGAGCAATCCATGGCCTATTATAGACCAATTTAGAAATTGGTACAACACTTTGCCAAAAGATTCTATGGGTATTCGCTTATGATTCCTTCTCATGTGAAGTATCTGGTTGTTGGGGCTGGCATTCATGGTCTAAGCACGGCCTATCACTTGGCCACATCTTTAAAAGCATCTGGCCGGGGAAGTGGCGAGGATGTGCTGGTGGTTGATAAAGGCGGAATAGCATCTGGAGCCTCTGGAATTGCCTGTGGTGTTATCCGCAATAACTATTTTCAACCCGCAATGCGAGAGTTAATGGCTGCGTGTGTAGAATTGTGGGAGAGTGACCCGTCGGCTTATCATTTTCACCCCGTGGGCTACATGCAAATTAGCCCAGAATCGATGCGGGCTGATGTTGCTCAGATTGCGGCTGAGCAAGCAGCCATTGGATATGAGTCAGACTTCATTGAAGGAGAGGATGAATGCCAGAAATACATGCGGAATATATTTAGTGATTGGCAGGCCGAAGGAATTACCTCAATCTTGCATGAAAAACGCGGTGGCTATGCAAACAATCGGGCGTCGCTTTATGGCTTAGCAGATAAGGCTGAGGCCTCGGGTGTCAGAATCATTCCAGGTACAGAGGTTAAGGCATTGGTAAGCGGCAGCAATTCTGGCGCGATCACGATGGTCGATACTGATAAGGGTCGTATAAGCGTAGATGAGGTTATACTTGCGGCCGGTCCTTGGGTTCCTCAATTCTGGAACATGCTTGATTTGCCAGACCGCATTGAGGTCAAGGATAGTGCAGGCAAATTACATAAAGATGTACCCATGTGGGTTTATTGGTGTTTGGAAGAGGGAACATTAGGTGTTGAGCCCGGTTTTGGCATGGCGGACGATGGCAGTATGCCTCCGGTCATTCACGTGGATACGGATGCTCCGCTCTATTCAGACGTTGATGGCCGGCTCCTAAGTGATAAAATGTGGGGCATATACTATAAGCCAGATTTTAACTTTGGCGGAATTCAAGGAGGAGCTGCCCCGTATCTTGTCAAAACACCAGCAGAAAATGTTGCAGTAGATCCTTATGGCGCCGATTCTCCAGAGTTTATAGTGGATGATCTTTTCGCGGAAACCTGGTGTTCAGCGCTCGCTTTTTGTCAAAAACGTTACAAGGGGCAGATCGGGCACTGGCGTAAGGAGGCATCAGGGGGCATTGGAGCGTTTACAGCCGATAGTTTTCCAGTATTCGATCGATTTAGAGACAACTGTTATGTAATTGCTGATTCCAATCATGGTTACAAAATGCTTGCAGTTGGTAAACTGGTTGCTGAAGAAATTCTGGGTAACAGAAGTAGTCTGTTGGAACCATTCAGGTTCTCACGTTTTGCCGAAGGCAAGTTACACCCTGTTTCAAACAGCCCTTTCCCATGGAGTTAAAGGTGGAGGATAATGATGACTGATCTGGAAATACATGTAAACAAAGAAGGTCGCAAGGAATTAGTTAGACAGGTTCGTAGCAAAATTGACGAACTCGGAATCACCTACATTTATTACCAATTTGTTTCGGTAACAGGCCGTATAGTCGGAAAAGGGGTGCCTGCTGATCATTGGGAACAGGTTGCTGAAAAAGGTTTTCAGTTAGTCTACGGGTCTACAGCTAATTTATATCTTGATAGAGCCGGAGATTATATTGGTTATGGGCCGGAGGCTTCAGAATTAGTTGGCATACCAGATCCTGAGACATTTGTTCAGTTGCCTTGGGATAAGAGAGTTGCACGCGTGTTTTGTACTTGTTTCCGTAACCGAGAGGAACAAGAGAATCCTGGTGGCCATTTGACCTCTGATTGTCGAGGTAACTTGCGAATAATACACGAAGAGTTCGAAAATAAGCATGGGCTTCAGCTTCGGAGCGGTACAGAGCCAGAGATGATGTGGCTGAAGCGGGGGGAGGATGGTAAGGCCAATGGTGGAGTTACTAAACCAAATTGTTACCATATTGATCAGTTTGAAGAGTTGCGACCGATCTTCATGCGTGTGATTGAATACAGTCAGGCGATGGGACTTGATATGATCCAGGGTGACCATGAGGACGCGCCAGGCCAGTTAGAATTGAATTTTATGTTTGATGACGCGCTGCGTACGGCAGATCGATTGACAACCTACAGGCAAATTTGTGCTCAAGTTGCCCGTGAGAACGGGGTTATCGCATGTTTTATGTCTAAACCGTTTCTTGGCGTTTCTGCAAGTGGTTGTCATCATAATATTTCCTTGTGGCGTGGCGGAGAAAATAAGGTCAATGATTTGCATCAAACGCCCCTTCCAGGCATGGGGGATGTTTTCTCATACGCAAAGGGAGGGGAAAACGTTTTCATGCCGGACCCCGCAATAGATAAACGAAAACCAGGACCCATCGGCCTCAATTGCGTTGCTGGTGTAATGGAACACATTAAGGCTTTAACTGCTATTGGTTCTTCTACGGTTAATTCGTATAGGAGACTTTGGGATACGGGTTTTTGGGCGCCAGTTTTTGCGGATTGGGGTTACCAAAACCGCACCTGCGGGCTGCGTATCTCTGCTCCTGGACGATTTGAGTATCGATCTGTAGATTCAATGGTAAATCCTTATTTACTTGCGACCGGTGTTCTTAAGGCTTTTGATGATGGAATTGATAGGGATCTTGATCCAGGCGAACCAGAGGAACGTAATATTTATCAGGCAATGGAGGCTGGCAAGGAAGTAAGACGATTACCTTTAACTTTAGGAGAA
>CAYRUX010000101.1:0-26418 GCA_964427515.1 uncultured Rhizobiaceae bacterium | reverse complement strand
CATGGCAATGCTATGTCTATAAGTAGCATGGCAATGTTTTCATCTGCTGGATGCATCATAATGATTGATCGTTTTCACCCTAAAACTTGGTGGTACGATGTGTCAGTGTCGAGGGCAACCATTGTTCATTATCTAGGTATAATGCCACCAGTACTTCTGAACCAAAAACCGGGTAGATATGACGCATTACATAATGTAAAATTTGGTGCTGGGGCAGGTATAGACCCAAAACATCATAAAATTTTTGAGGAACGGTTTGGTTTCCCTCTAATCGAAGGCTGGGGGATGACGGAGGTTGCTATGCCTGCTTGGGCAAGCTTGGAACCAAGACAAGTAAATACAAGAGCTTTCGGACAGCCCCTATCTGGTTGTGAGGTTCGTATTGTGGATGATCACGATAAAGAGGTAACCGCAGATACGCCTGGCGAACTAACATTGCGCATGTCTGGAAGTGATTCACGAAGGGGTCTGTTTTCAGGTTATCTTAAGGATGAAGAGGCGACGGAAGTCGCATGGAAAGGCGGTTGGTTCCATACAGGGGATACGGCGTCACGTTCTTCTGATGGCATATTAACGTTTATTGATAGGAAAAAAAATATAATTAGAAGAAGTGGTGAGAACATCGCAGCTGCTGAAATTGAAGCGGTTTTGCAGTCTCACCAGAAGGTTGCACAAGCAGCAGTTATTGCGGTTCCAGATGAAATTCGTCAGGAAGAGGTTTTGGCATGTATAATCCTAATGGAGAACACATGTTCAGATTTAAATACTGCTCTTAAATTACAGAATTATTGTCTGGGTGAGATGGCATACTATAAAGCGCCAGCGTATATTCTTTTCGTAGACACTCTTCCTGTGACAAACACGCAAAAAGTCAGTAAGGTAAGGTTGTTTCCGACTGAGGTTGATCCTCGCAGTGTTGATGGCTGTTTTGATTTACGTGAGCGTAAACGCAGGAAATAAGTTAATAAATTTATAGAAATAGAGAACCAGGCATATGGTGGATGTGATTTATCTAGCAGTAGTGCCACCATCTATTGGAAGCGCAACCCCAGTAATAAAACCTGAAAGATCAGAGGCTAAAAACATAACTGTTGCAGCTATATCCTCGCTTTTGCCGACTCGGCCAATAGGAATGTGTTTTTTCAGGGTGTCTCTTATTGCCTCAGAGGAAAGGTTTTGGTTTTCCCAGCCCATGTCCATCATCGGTGTGTCTATATCTCCAGGACAGACAGCATTAATTCGAATATTGTCGCTAGCGTGGTCTAGTGCCAAAACCTTTGTAAACATAATTATTGCACCCTTTGTAGCGCTATAAGCAGCTAGGTTCTTGTAGCCTATCAAGCCACATTCGGAGGACATATTAATAATTACGCCACCACCTTGGTTTTTCATGTGGCCAATTGCAGCGCGGGATAGAAAAAATATTGAGCTTAAATTTATGTCTATTAGATTTTTCCACTCATCATCGGAATGAACCCCAATCTCACCATGCATTACAATTCCAGCATTATTAAAAAGGATATCAAGTTTACCAAAGCTTTTAACCGTTTCATCTACTAAGTTCTTGCAAAAACTTGAGTCTGATACATCTCCAATTAACAAATTTGCGGATCCACCAGATGCAATAATTTTTTGCATCACGTCTTCGCCACGGCTACGATCCCGGCCAGAAATCATCACATGTGCGCCGTGTGATGCGAACGCAATAGCTGTTTCTCTGCCTATGCCAGATGTTGATCCTGTGACCAGAACTACTTTATTCAAGAACGCATTAGTGGAGAATATATTATCGTACATTTAAACTTCCTGTCTCATAATCAGAATATTAAATAAATAATGACAGAATATAGAAGTTAGAGATTTTGTTTAGCGGCTTCTTTCTTGGTACTGTACGTATGAAGACCCAGTCCACAACACATAACAAGAGCAGCTAACCATATTAGCCATGAAGGGCTCTCTCCAAAAAATAATGCCCCCCACCCAAATCCGGATAAAACAGCTATAAAGTTGTGTTGTGTTGCAAAAGTCGGGCCTGAAATTCTAACGACCTCGAAAAATAACCAAAAAATAATACATGAAAGTAAGGATGCGTATAATATAGCTAGGTCGCCATTTAAATTATTCCCAGGTATTATATATATTTGATCAAACCCGATCATTGCAGGTACCAACATAACCGCAGCTGCAAAAAATAAGCCGGAAATAAGTGGAAAAGTGCCACATGCAGGTGGGCGAAATCGGGATACAAAAACGGTAGCTAACCCAAATGATACCGGCGCTAATAGAGCTAACAATAGCCATCCAACCATGTTAGCCGAAGGCAACGCTTGAGATGGTAATGCGACTATCAATACACCCGTTGCACCTAAAAGAATTCCAAGTATTGATAGGAGGCGAAACCTATCAACAGCAAAAATGACACTTAGGCCATATGTGACGAGTGGGACTAGAATGAGTGTTAAAGTTATAATTCCTGCTGGTAGATTTGGAGCAATCCAGGTCAGCAAAGTAATCGGAGCTGCAACCGCTAGAAGTCCCCATACAGCATAAGTTGCTAAGTATCTTGGTCCCAGGGGAAACCTCTCCTTACGCAGCAAGGTTATCAATCCTGTAATAATTCCAGCTCCCAAGCAGTGCCAGAAAACATATGCAGAGCTTGGAACATCATTTGTAACTGCGAACTTATTGATGGTCAGTAATAGGCTATAGCATGAACCAATGATGACTATTAATACGATCTGCACTGTTCTTGATGTGAAAATATGTGGCATGGGTATCGTTAGACCTACATTTGTTGTCTGATAGTTAATTATCTGGTTTTCTTACCGTTTGATAACGGAGCTCCATAGATCAGAAAACTTACACTAGAATTATGGGAGTATTCAAATGGTACTGTGAGTAGCTATTGTATATTACAGAAAATAGTACCACTATTTAAACACCTATGGCTGTTTTTTGTCGCATTATGGTTTCGGACTAGAATGCAACGGTAATAATTAGGAATGATAATGATCGAAGACGTGGTAAAAAATTATGAAGAGTACGTTTTAGGTCGAGAAACTGGTGAAGCTGTTATTGATAAGTTGACTGTTCAGACAAACCGGGATGTCGATCAATTATCTCAGGAAGTGTTGGCAGGATTAGTCCAGTCGATATTCGATAATATTTATCGACGATTTGGAGAGGACGAAGCTGAAGAGTTTATAAAGGTTCATAAAGAAACAGTTTCTCTCAATTATAGTCAACAATCAGGTCAATAATTACACTACAATACATTTATAAAGTTTCGCCAAAGTATTTGTTTGAGCAATTTTGTGGGGTAGGAGTGTGTAAATGCATGATTTGCTAATTAAGAGGGGTACTATAATTGATGGTACTGGGGCCGATCAATATGTAGGCGATGTAGCAATAGAGGGCGGTAAAATAGTTGAGATAGGTGACAACGTTGATCTATCGGCTCGAGAAACTATAGAGGCGGATGGTCTTCTTGTCACGCCCGGCTGGGTCGATATCCATACCCATTACGATGGCCAAGCTACTTGGGATCCTCTTCTGACACCATCGTTCTGGCATGGGGTTACTACTGTAGTTATGGGAAATTGTGGGGTTGGCTTTGCGCCGGTGGCTCCAGACAAAAAGGAGTGGTTAATCGGTCTAATGGAGGGAGTAGAAGACATACCAAATGCTGCTCTGGCCGAAGGGTTGTCCTGGGGATGGGAAACTTTTCCTGAATATCTTGATGCCCTAGAAAACCTTCCCCACGCTATAGATGTTGGTTCACAAATAGCACACGGCCCGGTTCGAGCATATGTAATGGGAGAACGGGGAGCATCAAATGAACCAGCAACAGAATCTGACATAGTAAATATGTCACGAATTGTAAAAGAAGGCCTTGAAGCGGGCGCTCTTGGTTTTTCTACATCGCGCACTATGCTGCATCTTGCAATCGATGGAGAACCTGTCCCTGGCACGTTCGCGTGTGATAATGAATTACTCGGCCTTGCTAATGCTGTAAGGGATGCTGGTCATGGCATAATTGAATCTGCTCCTGCAGGTATATCAGGAGATGATTTACTTGCGCCAGAGAAGGAGATGGACTGGATGCGCAAAATTTCCCTAAAATCTGGAGTTCCCATTACCTTTCTTTTTGCCCAAAATAATGCAGAACCTGATTCATGGCGGAGGATGCTTAAAGAGTGTGAAAAGGCTACAGAAGCTGGCGCAAAAATTTATCCTCAGGTTTTCGGTCGTCCAACAAACCTTCTATTCAGTTTTCAAGGAAATAACCCATTTTTTCGATATCCTAGCTATGAACCGTTGGTCGATATGCCCCATGACCAGAGGATGACGCAGCTTGCTAAGCCTACCTTAAGGGAAAAGCTTATCCGGGAGACTGATCCTAATGATGATGCATTTTCTGACTTTGTACAAAATGGTTGGGGGGCGATGTATGAATTGGGAAACCCTATGGATTTTGAACCAGAGCCAAGTCGCTCTGTTGCAGAAATTGCAAAACGGGAAGGACGAACAATCAGGGAAGTCGCCTATGATTTAATGATGAAGAACAACGGTTGTAATTTTTTATTCTTTGCTGGAATAAATTACACCTATGGAAACCATGATTGTTTGTATGAAATGATCGCTCACCCCTTGTCTGTTTTGGGGGGTAGTGATGGCGGTGCTCACTGTACATATATTTGTGATGCAAGTGTTCCAACTTTTATGTTAACGCACTGGGGAAGGGACAGGAAACGGGGGCCGAGGTTTCCTCTTGAATGGCTTGTAAAAAAACAACCGCTTGATACAGCACGTGTATTTTCATTGAATGATCGCGCCATGCTCAAGCCAGGGTTAAAGGCAGATATTAATGTTATTGATTTTGACCAGCTCGAGGTAAAAATTCCTACGATGGAGTATGACCTGCCCTCTGGGGCTCCGAGGTTAATGACAACCGCAGTTGGTTATGAGGCAACAGTTGTTTCAGGAACTATAGTACAACGACGAGGAAAAGACACAGGAGAGAGGCCAGGAAAGTTAGTCCGGGGTGGTCGCATTTAAATTTGAGACACGTTTATCTTTGAAAACCGAAGGTTAGAAAAGCAGCGTTTCCAAATTATGTATGCAACCTCTCCACATGGAAGTGCTGATTAAAAAATGAAAGTATTTAAGTTTGGAATTGCGATATCACATTAAGAGCGAAACTTTCCATATCGTCGAGAGTTTGAGAAATCTCCGGTTTAATAAAATTAAATACTATGCTCTTGACGCCTAACTCAGCTAATTTTCCGATGTCGTCCACAGTTTGGTTTGTGCTGCCAAGTAGAAGATGGCGTGTGCCGTCACTAAGCGCGCTAGATTTGTTTTCTCTATACCACATGGGCCAAAAGGAAATCTCAATTTCTGCGGGGTTTCGTCCATAGCGTTCGGTTAGTTTATGCAGTTGTTTGATTTGATTTGCAAAGCAACCCACAGTATTTATAGGAGTTTCTGGATTTAAGCCCACCGGATACCAACCATCTCCCAGTCGGGCTGCACGTTTCATAGCAACCTTACTGTCTCCGCCGATCCAAATTGGTGGGTGTGGAGCCTGAATAGCTTTGGGTCGGAAATAAATGTTATCTATATTTACGTATTTTCCTGTGAAAGAAGGCTCTTCTTTTGTCCACATTTCGCGAAGAGCATTGATGTATTCATCGGTAACTTTTCCACGATTTGCAAAATTAGAGCTTCCAACTGCTATAAACTCATCTTCCATCCATCCAACACCACAACCAACTATTAACCGACCCCGGGACATGATATCTATAGTGGTCAACATTTTAGCGGTGAGAATAGGCTCTCTACAGGGAAAGATTAACACTGATGAAAGAAGTTTAGCGCTTTTAGTCATACTTGAGATTGAAGCCATTAGAGTTAGAGCCTCAAGTGTTTCACCGTGATCAAAAAACTTTGTATGGCCACTAGCACTATAAGGATATGCAGATCTAATTTTACGCGGTATCACGATGTGGTCAGGTATTGCAATTATTTTAAAACCAAGATTCTCTCCGCTCTGAACCATACTCTTGATTGCATCATGTACGGCCAGTGTTCCAGAGTTGGGTATATTAAAGCCGAAATCCATTTTATTAGAAGTCCTTGATAAGCAATAGGATTAAAGGAACGGTGAACAATCCACAGTGATGTTGTTATTTTTCATTATTTAAGAGTTTTAAGTTCGGTTTAGCGTCTGTATTCGACCTCATCCATTCGGGTTTCTTTTTGGCGTGTTTGTGAACAAAATCTTGCGTAGGCATTCTGGAATCACTCCAGTAAAGCATGGGTTTTTCCCAAGCGTAGACTGTACGTTCAGGTAATGGTTTTGTAGTGTCTACGACTTGCCCGTCTTTCATAATAACCTTTAGTTTATTTTTATCTTGTAATATTGAAATATCTTCAAGGGGATTCCCTTCAACCAGTAGAAGGTCTGCATATTTTCCTTCCTCTAAGGTTCCAATATCATTCTGCATGTCCAGTGCAAAGGCCGCGTTAATTGTACCTGCCTTAATGGCGTCAGCACTGCTCATTCCCAGATAGGTCATCAAATGCTCCATTTCCCTTGCATGCCATTCACCGTATGGTACGGGACCTTGTCCGCTGTCAGTTCCAGACATTATCATTAAACCCGCCTCATAGGCTTTTGTTAAACCCTTGCTTGCAGCTTCCAGTTCTCTTTTATAATGGTCAATTATTCGGTCTGGAACTCCAAGGTCTGGCCCCCAATCGATTGTATTAACTATAAGACTTAAAGTTGGGTTAATAGGTGTATTGTGTCTAATTAAAGTATCTATGTCTTCTTCCGTTGTAAAAGAGGCATGGATCACCCAATCAAATCCGGCTTCAGCTGCAGTTGCGGCCACACGACCAGATCTAGCATGTATTGTGCATCGTTTCCCAAGTTGGTGGGTCATATCGGCAATTGCTTTAAGGTCATCAGAACTCAGGCTGCTTTGCCAGGCTGAAGCATGATTAAGAATGTCTCCATCACCTGCAACTTTTATAACGTCTACGCCCTCTTTCACTTCTTTTCTGACCTCAGTGATCATTTCGTCACGCGTATTACATAAAACGGCAAACGATGATTTTGGATGCTCCATCCATGTTGGCCATGCCGAACCAATGGCGTTATATGTGGTAATGTAGCGCCCACCAGCAGATATCCGAGGTCCTTCTATCATACCGCAGTTGATTGCATCTCTTAGGGCGGTATCGATATTCCAAGTTCCACCAGGTGCGCAGAGGCTTGTGATTCCAGCCCGTAAGATTTTCTGACAGGCAAGGGCACCCCGAAGGGTTCTAAATTCGACGCCAGCATACAAATCCAGCTCTTCAAAGGATAGAATATCTCCGTACGAAGGGTGGACGTGGCAGTCTACAAGGCCCGGCATTACAGTTAAGTCCGTAGCATCAATATATTGATATTCACCGCTAGAATCTGCCGCATGTTCGATTTCTTGAGAATCCCCAATGTTTGTAATTTTCTGGTTTTCTACAAATAAACTTTTTTTATCTTTGCTTAGCACCCCATTTCCGTTCAACAGGCGACCATTTGCTATTAGATATTTTGACATATTTGTCTCTCCAGTTTGATTTGATACGCGTTGTTCCAGTTGTGGGTTCCTGCCGGAGTATTTCGGTCTTCAAGTATTCACCTATCCGGGCATTCTATGGGATCTTTCGAGAGTAATAGGTGTTATGAAGAGTGCGACCTTGCTTTTCATTTTTTATATCATACCGTTTAAATCTACAAATTCTTCTTGTATTCTCCCTTCATTAAAGAATATTAAAGTCATAAAATTAATCACTGGGGGAATAAATCATGTATGCTCGATTTTATAAATTTCACATGGTAGCAGAATCTTTTGATGAAATGCTTGCTTTTTTTGATGATACAGCAAGGCCATTAATTGAATCAGTGGAGGGTCATCTTGGTTTGCAATCTGTAAGAACTACTGAGACTGAATCCATAATGGTTTCGTTTTACCAGAATAAAGAGGCTGCTGATTCCGCCACTCAGAAAGCAGCGCCAATATTTCAGGAAATGGCAAAATGGATGTCTGGGTCTCCTGAAATACTTGGTGAGGGAGAAGTAATGCGTTCGTTGAATTTAGGCTATTAACCATCAATAAAAATGACCTCAGGCTAATCTAACCGAAATTGCGGGTTTGTATTAGAAAAAAGCAGTGAATAGAGCATTATTATGTGCCCTAGGTTCTAATCTTTTTTTTAGTATACGTTAGAGGTCAAAGGGTGGTGTGTGCCTAAAATTTCTTTGGGAGAAATACATGAACAAATTGCAAAGTGAAGTAGGCAAGGTAGACGCTATCTGGCGGTACGCTGTAAAGTCAATGAAAGGGGAAATGCTGAAAAGTGCCGATATAGTCGAGCAAGGCATGCTGGGAGATCGAGCATTTGCTTTGATAGATAAGGATACCGGAAAAATTGCAAGTGCAAAAATGCCCAAATTATGGGGGGGTCTTTTGAATTTTAGTGCGAGATTTTGCGGTTCTATTACTCAAAATAGTACTTTACCACCCGTAAGTATCACACTCCCATCTGGCGATCGTTGTAGTACTGACGATAGTTCAATTGACGCGATATTGTCTGAAATAATTGGGAGGTCAGTGGAAATAACAGCGCAGCGACCGGATACTATTAGTTTAGATCGTCTTGATCCCTTGGAGGACGAAGAGTGTATACTGGATATTGGGGATATAATGGCAGAGGGTCGTTTTTCAGATTATGCTCCTTTGCATATAGTAACTGATTCAACTCTGAATACTTTATCAAAACTGTATCCAGACATCTGTTTTGATGTAAGGCGTTTCCGACCAAATTTGATTATAAAAACAGGGTCTGAAAATCAGGGGTTTATAGAAAATGAGTGGGTTGGCCATAACATTCTAATAGGCGAAAATGTTCAATTAAAAATTTCAGACCCCACGCCTAGATGCGCAGTTCCCACACTTTCACAGAATGACAGTATATCGAAAGACCCCAGCATTTTAAGGGCTATTGTTGAGCAAAATAGGCTTCCTGTTCCTTTGTTAGCAAACGAGATACTTCCCTGTGTCGGCGTGTATGCTTTTGTTATGCAAGGGGGGGTAGTTCGAGAGCAAGATAAGGTTACAATAGTTTAGCTAAATCAGAGCTTTATAAACTAAGCCTTGGTGCCTAGTAATAATTTGATGAATTGCTACGGCAAGAGGTTGTCATATTCATCTAGCTTTTTAAGACAAAAGTTGCGGTCTTCAGATGGGATTTGTAGTAACACGCGGTTTACTCCCGCGTTTTCATAGGAACGTATGGTTTCTAGTTCTGGCTTTGCTCTAAATACCGTTACTGATAGAGTTGAAATATCGCGACCTGCATCGTGAGCAAATTTGCTCAAACGTGACATTCCATCAGTCATATCAATAGGGCCACGCGGAAGCCAGCCGTCACAATACTCAACAACTCGTTTTAATGTGTAATCAGTTTCGCCACCAAGTAAAATGGGTGGATGTGGCGTTTGTATTGGCTTTGGCCATGAATACGTTGAGTCGAAATCCACAAATTTTCCATGGAATTCAGCTTTCTCTTCCGTCCAAAGTTGCTTTATGGCTAATATTCTCTCTTTAAGAATTTGAAAACGGTCCTTGTAAGAAGAACCATGATTTTCCATTTCGTCTACGTTCCATCCCCCTCCGATACCAAAAATAAATCTTCCATTAGATAACCGATCCAGACTTGCCACCGATTTTGCCAAGTTAAAATGATTATGCTGTGGAATTAAACAAATTGCCGTTCCTAATTTTATAGTACTTGTAGCCTTCGCGGCAAACGATAGGGCTACAAAGGGGTCGTACGTATGATAATATTCTCTTGGTAAATCGCCGCCTCCAGGCCAGGGTGTTTTCCTGCTGGTTGGAATATGCGTATGTTCGCATACCATTAGAGAATCATATCCCCGTTGCTCTAATTCAATTGCTAACTCAGAAATGTCTATAGAGTATTCTGTTGGAAAAATAAAAGCACCAATGTCCATAATTAAATATCTCATTTTTTATAAAACTATATCTATACTCAAATATAGAATACGCTGTTTGAATAGAAAAGTCATTGAAATCAGTTTAATACGAAGTACCTTCTTTATAAGGTAGACATCAATATCAATGTTTGCATTTTACAATATTTTTGTTTTGCTCGCTGCCAATAGTTTATTTAAAGACGAAGGGAAAGCAGACGAGCAATGATTGGATTCTATATCTCCTAGCCTGCTTTCACCCTTCGTAATGAGGAAGTTAAATAGATCTAACTTTGCCTCAATTTGGGAGGTTTGCAAACACTACTATTTAATTGTGTCTAAACTGTGGAAAAATGATTACAATTTTGTTGTGCTATTTTAATTTGAGGAATTCTTTCTTGTTAGAAAGAAAACCATATAACAATTTACAATAGTTTATGATAAGGAATGGTAATTATAAGCTATGCAGACTTTAGAAAAACTGACGGGTATGTCATATAATCTAGATAGAGCCTACTATATATTCAGACTGTTGGATATAAGGCTATTAGTTATTATACCTGTGCTAATTTTAATTTTAGCCCATTTCGATAGTATCCTATGGGCAATTCGCTGGTGTTTTAGCTTGCTCACCACTTCTTATCTTTTGCAATACATGAATAATCTTAGTTTGGGTATTGGCAGCTGTTTTTAATTAGTTCAAAACAAATAAGTTTTACCGTTTCTGATTTAGACAATAGTTGTGGTATTGTTGATTTAAAAAGAAGAAAGTGGCTCTTTTAAAAATTTTACTCCTAAGTTGGTACTTTCGCGATTTAGGACATTGTTGAGGAGGAAAGTGGCTAAAACGAAAACTTACTTCAAGGTGTCTTAGCGCAAATTTAAGGGTCTCTTGGCCGTCATTGCCCCAATCTTCAGCAGGTTTTCTAAATAGCAATACTGAATATTCCTGATCATATAGCGTTTCACTATGCATAAAAGGCATATCAATAAATTTACGTCTTACAAAATCGAATTGTTGGCCATATGTGTTATCGATCGCAATTCGACTGAGCATAATTCCATAAAAACCGGCAGGCCATGCAAGTGCATTGTCGCGATAAATATTTCTTGATAACTGGTCTATTGCAATTATCAATGACAGACAAGAATTCGGTTGTTTTTCCAGTTGTTTAACGAGCCCCTGCGAGATTCATGAATAATCTCCTCAAACCGTGTCTGCACCTCGCGGTCAAACTCGTGGCCTTGCTAAAACCATTTTGTTGGCCCTGCTGCTTCGAACCAAAATGCAAGAATTTCTTTAACGATTGTGGTCATGGTATATATTTATAATCTAGTAGTTTAAATTACTTAGATGTATCATGTTCCAGACAAGCTTATTTGTTGAAATTAGATATGATAGAGTTAAAATTTTATCGGATAGCATAGCACTTGTTATTTGATTCTGAATATTAATTGATTCTCAATCACAATTGACCTGTTTTTATTTTAATGCACCCGTAGCTCAGCTGGATAGAGCGGCGGCCTTCGAAGCCGTAGGTCAGAGGGGCGAATCCTCTCGGGTGCGCCATTTCTACCCTAAAGTCTGTTCTAACTCATTGGTATGAAGGAATATTCTGGTTTTGCGTTGTGTGGAGGCAGATAAAAATGAAGATCAATATTGTACCGCAAGAGGAGGGTGTTCTAATTTTAGCAGGTATATTCCCTTATCATTGGTCTTGGGGTTGGACAGCCAGTATCTGTAGCGCTATTTTCAATTTATTAATTATAAAAATAAAATACTTAACTCCCATATGTTTCAAATTACGCCAGTCAAACAGAGAAATCAGCATCTGTAATTTAATATGGATGTATCCACGAGGTAATTGTATTATATGCATAACTTGTTAGATTTTATAATTCAATGGCCTATATGGGGGCAAATCCTTGCGGGTCAGGTTTTGCTATTTACCATACCCACGGGAATAGCATTTGTATTTCTTTACAAATGGCCACAGAACCCATTTCATAAACGAAAAATTCAACCGTTTTCAATACAAGAAAACTCACTATCACAAGAGGTGAAATACTCTCTTCAGACTTCCTTAATTTTTGCTCTAAATGGATTCCTTATTTATATATTTGCGTCAAAGGAATGGACATTAATTTATAGTAATTTTTCTGATTATACTCCGCTATATTGGTGTTTTAGTGTATTAATTTTAATTATCCTTCACGACGCCTACTTCTACTGGACTCATCGACTGATGCATCATCGGTTTATTTTTAATACTGTGCATCGAATACACCATGAATGTACAAGTCCGTCACCCTGGGCTGCCTACGCATTTTCTCCAATAGAAGCAATAATTCAGGCAGCGTATTTAACCTTGATCGTTTTTATTTTACCCCTGCATCCAACAGCTATTTATGTCTTTATGGCTCACATGATTATACGTAATATTTTAGGGCATAGCGGTTATGAAGTGTTCCCTTCTGGCATGATTAGACATAAAGTGCTTTGCCTATTCACCACAAATACGCATCACGACCTTCACCATAGCACAAAAAACTGTAATTATGGGCTCTACTTTACTTGGTGGGATATATTGTTAGGTACGGAACATCCCAAATATTTAAAAATTTTTAATATGGTGGTAAGAAATAGATAAATATTTTATTTTTAATATAAATATTTACTCTGCCGAGGGTCATGAGCGTTAATGTCGGCTGCACTTTGACTCTCTAGTCTATTATGAGCGGGCATGTGTTTAAATACGATTCATTATATTCATCATGATAAGGATTATGGATGTGTGGGATATGTATGTATCTATATCTGGCACCCTAGAAGTTTTTAGAATTAAAAGTACATATTCTGCACCTGATTGTTATATTTTAAGGAGACCCAGAAATGGAGGTGCTTGTTTGTATTGAAAGGAATACGTGATGACTAGAAATAAGGAAACTACGGGTTTTTTAGAAGAAATATTTGACGAGGTAGATGCTATGGCCGATTCAGCCTTGCGAGAGGCTGAGGAGTTTACCTCTGATCTAATCGGTGGCAAGAAAATCAGTGGAGACAACATAAAAACGACTTCAAAAGTTGCTGAAGATTCCTCAAGAGAATTTAGTTCTTGTGATTTAGTAAGTAGTTTGTCAAAGAAAAAAATAGAGTGGCAAAGGTATGTGAAACTTAAGAGAGAGGCTGATTTAGCGCACAAGTCTGCCGAAGATGCTTATAAAAAATATTGCAATATTAAGTAAATTAAACATCTTTAACTGAAACTAATCTTAATTGATGTAACATATATTTACGTATGATCAGGCATGTTTCTTGGAATTCTTATCTGTGAAATTATATAAATAACTTTGTTGGTAGAGGTGGGTGTAGTGTCTAGATTGTTGCAAGCAAAGTTAAATCAATATCAAAGAGATGGCTTCGTCTGTTTGCCAAATTTGTTTGAAGTTGATGAGCTAAAAGCTTTAAGCGACGCTTGTTTAAATGATCCAACATTGGGAGGGGCACTTATGGCCTTTGCCGATAGTGCAGGAAATGCCCAGGATGTTGCATTATATACTGAGCTTAGCGATGATTTAGTAGGGGTCATTCCTAGGATGAACAGAATGGTAGAGATGGCAGAGTTTCTTTTGAAGAAACCATGTTATCATTGGCATTCAAAGCTATCCATGAAACGTCCTGGCAGTATGGGTACTTGGGATTGGCACCAAGATTATGGCTATTGGTACCATCAGGGTGTTCTTGCCCCCGATATGATCACAGCAGCAATTGCAGTGGATCAAAATACAATAAGCAATGGAAGTATTAGGGTTTTAAGAGGGTCGCACAATTTAGGACGGGTAGATCACACTAGAATTGGTGAAGCTAGTGGAGCTGACGAGAAACGTCTGGAAGAAGCACTCAGGCGATTTGAAGAAGTTGTATGGGAGCTTGATGTTGGTGATGTTATGTTTTTCCACTGTAACTTATTACACTGTTCCGGTTCGAATAATAGTACTCGTCCTCGAACGACTATGCACTGTTCCTATAATGCTATTGACAATGTTCCATTTATTGTTGGGCAGGAGGCGCATGCCGATGTGAATCTTAAACGAGTGGCTGATAACGCAATTTTGAATAGCGAATGGGACACTATTTTTGACAATCAGATTTTTATCAATAACGATGGTGACCTAGGGTATGGTTACAAGGTCCTGCGTGCGGGTCAGCGTGCTAAGGGGCAAAGACCAAATATGGAAGTTTCCGGGTCTTTGTAGATCCTTTAAAAATATAGTTCATATGAATAAACATAATTTAACCATCAAAAGTAGTGCCGAGACTCAATCGGTGTACCATTATACAGAACTGACCCTTAACTATTATGATAAAGTGTCAGAGTCTTATTGGTTAGGCACTCAAACTCATGATGTGAGTCAAAATATTTCCGCATTAATGAATGCTATTAATGGCTCGCCACCGTTTACCATAGTAGATCTTGGCTGTGGCCCAGGGCGTGATCTTAAAACTTTTCGAGAACTAGGCCATCAAGCTATAGGAATAGATGGTTCCAGCAGTTTAGCTGATATGGCAACAAAGTATTCAGGTTGTGAGGTATGGCATCAAAACTTTTTGGAGTTGGATTTTGCACGGGTTAATTTAGACGGGGTATTCGCTAATGCTTCGTTATTTCATGTTCCGAGAACAGTTTTACCGAACGTTCTCAGAAAGATTTACACAGCCCTAAAAAAGGGAGGGGTGTTGTTTTGCTCGAATCCTCGAGGTAACAACGAAGAAAGATTTACGAACGGTCGATATGGTTGCTTTTACGACTTAGCCACATGGCGTGACTATTTGCTTAGTACTGGTTTTATTGAACTAGATCATTATTATCGACCTTCAGGACTGCCTCGGGCATCTCAACCATGGTTAGCCACTCTTTGGCGTAAATAAAAAGTATTTTTTCTATTATTAAAGTTGGAGATTGTTTTAATGTCTTTGCCTAATCTTAGTGGACCACGGCATGAACCAGCCAGTGGCAGGGCGCCAAAAAAGTTAATAATACTACTACATGGTGTTGGAGCGGATGGGAATGATTTGATAGGTTTAGCTCCAAACTGGGCAAAGTATCTACCAGATGCTGAATTTGTATCACCAGATGCGCCCTTTGAGTACGAACATTCTGACCGGGGTTGCCAATGGTTTAGTTTAGGTGATTTTTCTCCCGAAACTATGCTTGAGGGTGTTATTCAGGCTGCGCCAATTCTAAATAACTTTATAGACGAGCAATTGGCCCTTTTAGGACTTGAACAGGAACATCTGGCTCTGGTGGGATTTAGTCAGGGAACCATGATGGCGCTGTTTGTGGCGCTTCACCGATCCAATCAAATAGCTGGCGTAGTGGGTTATTCTGGCCGCATGATAGGTTTGAATTCAGATAGTAAAGAAGTATCGGCACGACCACCCGTTTTACTCATTCATGGTGAATCTGACGAGCTTATTCCTGCAAATGCTATGTTAGAGACAGTTCAAACTTTGGCTTTATATAAAGTTCCTACACAATGGCATATTTGTCCCAACCTTGGACATGGTATTGACCAAACAGGATTAGAAATTGGAGGACAATTTTTACAGGATGTGCTTAGCAGAAGCGAGTGAATTTCAATAACAATCAGATGAAATTCATTTGGTTAATTGCTCTTTGTTCCAGTTATGCGTTTTATGGAGTCGCATAGAATAATAGCGGCGTCAACTAATTGATCGACCTCGACAAACTCATTAGCTGCGTGGCTTGTTGAACCGTTTCCTGGACCGAAGTTGATTATTTCTATATTTTTTTCTGCAAAATACCGTCCGTCACTAACACCAACAGCATCAACAAACTCAGGACATTTTTTTGTTCTATTTTTTATTGAGTCTACTAAAGCGGAAACTCCTGGTCCGTTTTTGGCTGCTGAGAAGCCGTTTGTTCCTGTAACTAGTTTGGTCTCATAGCTATTCTGCGGTTCACCAGAGGTGCTAAGAGTCTGACAGATCTCTTGATACGCTTGCTGCAGGTCTTCATTTGGAAGGAGTCGTCTATCAATGTCGAGAGTACAGCTTCCTGGGACAACATTAACATTCTGCCCCCCGTTAATTCTGCCAATATTCATGGTAGAATGTTTTTCTCCAGACATTCGATTAGATAATATGGGTTCCATTGTGGCGTTTAGATGATTGATAAGACGTGCGGCTCGGCATATAGCATTATCACCACTGTTTGGATTGCCGGCGTGCGCAGTTTTGCCGTATATGTAAATTCGTATCCAAAGTACGCCGCGTTCTTCTGTAATAAGTTGGTTCTCAGTAGGACCGCCAAGTAGCAATATATCAGGTGTGATCGAAGCAGTATCGCGTAAATATTTCATTCCATTCGGGCCCAGACGTTCCTCATCACCGGTAAATGTGAAGGTAATTTGCCCATTTTCAGGTCCCCCTAACCTTGCAATTTCTTGTCCAACCCACATATGCACGGCAGTCGAGCCTTTACAATTATTTGCGCCAAGTCCATAAATAGCTTCATTTCTGGAACTTGCTGTAAATGGATCTGATTTCCATTTTGAGATTGGCCCAGCGTCCACCGTATCAACGTGGCAGTTGAATACTAAATTTGGACTATCAGATCCTATTGATGCCACTATATTATGGATGCCTTCTTCACAGCTTAGTGTGTGACAGCGATAACCCAATTGCTCATACCATTTTCGGATATACGAGCAGATTTCGCTCGTATTTCCTGGAGGGTATGTTGAAGGTATGGCAATAAGGCTACTTAGTAATCCAGTTATATCCTTAAGGATTGTTGTTTCGTTTATCATGTATATCCATATACTCTATGTAATTTTCCCGAATTCATTCGAACAATAATGATGCTAAAAACCTATCAAAATATTATAGATTGACCTACTTATGGTCGCTTAGTTACTTCTCAACGGCGGTAACACAAAAGGATCTAAATAAAAATTGTCAGATAAGCGTGGCAACCATTTAGTCGGTACCTAATTTAATTAAGGCACCAGTTATGTTTGCTAACCTTATGTATACCTTCCGCATTTAATATTCCCTCAATTTCAATAAACACTTTTGGCGCCAATTTTTTATATTTTGGTGCTACTAAGCTCAATGATTCTGTAAGTGCTGGTTTCACAGTCTTTTGAATCTGAATTCCTAATTCGGATTCTTGAAATAGTTTTTGTTTTTCATCAGACCATCCCGAGAAATTTTCCAATACTTCTATGACACGTTCAAGTTCGTGCAAACTAAGTTGTTTGTACAGACGGCTAGAAATGATGATTGCTATATCACCTCCAATTTGATCCATCAATTTTAAGAATTTCTCGTTAGATACCTCTTGTATTCTTTTTGCTATTAACGATGGGCAAGTTTCAGAAATTGGTGGCCCGGGTTTTGTTAGAGTTCCTTCTCTAACCGGGTGAGGCGTCCAATTAAATGCTTGCTTTATAATCTTTTGCAGTCTCGCGTTTATAATTATTTTTCGTTCTTCTCGGTCAATAATGTGTTGCTTCTTTCTCTGTACATTCTGTTGCCAAGCCGTGGTTGCGTTTAGAGCCTTAGTTATTTGATTAGCAGTCATGAATTTTCTGATCATTTGTAAATTAGTCGCTGCTTTTTTATTGCCTTGGGATTCGGCAAGGGACCACCACATATAAGCTTTAACATTACTTGCTACGACACCTGTGCCTCTATAATAGATTGTACCAAGGTTCAATTGAGCCATGGCGTAACCTTGGTTTGCGGCCTTTTGAAACCATATAGCTGCTTCAATGTAGTTCTGATTTATAAACTCGCTAAAATCTATGTCAGATTTAGGTTTAAAATAAATTTGTCCAAGGGCTGTTTGAGCCCTTGCGTCACCACCCTCCGAAAGTTTATGCAACTTTTCCAAAAATATGGAATAGTCGCCCCGCTTTAACGCATTACGCAGTTCATTCTTATCAGCCCAAGCCCAACCGGCACTAAAGATAAGTGCTCCAATAATTGCAATTATGGCTATTAAATTGTGCATAACAAATCGTACCGCAACTCGGAATATTTTGTCTCTATTAATCATAATGGATGGAGCAGGGGCATTAACCATTATGAGGATACAGCCTAGGCATACTCGGTATTTTTTAAATCATCATTTGTCAAAGATCTTAAATAAATTTAATTACATTATCTATTAATTAGTGTCACCAGCGGGTAAAAAGATATAATTGATATCAATATGTTACACGATTATTCGGACACAACAAATGACCAGATATGACCATATGTGGTTTTATATGTCCGACTAAGAGTCCGACCTAAAACTGAGAAAACGCTCCTCAATTCCTGACCGATTATGGCGCAATAATGTATGTTAGAGTCGCAAATTTGGCCTAGACGTGGCTCCCAATTAAGAGAAGAACAAGCTCATATTCGCTGCCCACAATGCGCTATTATTGAAGCTTGTTGCGAAGACGTACCTGTTCAACATTCAGACTACTGACCCTTTAGGTTATCTTCGCGTCTTACCCACTCCCAGAAGGCAGGGTCTTGCGAAGCTAGCACATCATCCCTAGCATTCAAATCGTTGGCAACCTGTGCGCCAGCGTGGCATTAAGGAGTGGTTGTGGGATCAACGACGTTTAGGCGAGTGATAAATCTTTGGAAAAATAGCGCAAGCAAGAATGGGGGAATGACTGAAAGCGTGCTTGCCGCCGTCAAGTGTACGACGTTTTGGGAGATCGCCTGAAGGGATGGCGATAAGGTTTGAGCACTGCTGCCTCCAGTTAGGATGATGGCGAACAGGAGTTCGTTCCAAGCGAACAGAAATGCGATTATAAAGGCGGCGCTGATCCCAGGCAACGCCATCGGAATGATCACATGCCAGAGCACCTGCAGGCGGCTGCAACCGTCGAGCCGAGCGGCTCGTTCAACATTGACTGGGAGGGTCGCGAAATAGCCCATCAGAAGCCAGACGAGTAGCGGAGTAATACCAGGCAGATAGGTTAAGATCAAACTAGCATGGGTGCCGACCATACCAATCGACTGAAAAAACGCATAATATGGGATAAGGATAGCGATTGGCGGCAGGACGCGAGTCAGCAGAAGCGTGAAAAGCAGGCTCCTTTGGCCGGGAAAGGTGAAACGCCCGAACGCATAACCTGCCAGCATTGCGATGGCGGTAGATATGATGGCGGTAGGCAGTGCCACGACGAAGCTGTTGAGCAGGCCGCGGCTGAGCTCTCTCGTTTGGCCACCAGAAAGGGCATCCGTTTTAGCGATACCGAAGATGCGTTGGTAATGAATGACTGTCGGCTCGTCGATTGTTTGTACAATTCCCTGCACTAGCTCTGCTTCCGTCATCAACGAGGCCCAAAACATCCAGAAAAAGGGAATCATGGTCCACAATAAGACCAATACCGCCGCGAGAAGGAGAAAAATTTGGAACGGTCGACTCGGATTGGGAATCACGTTTTTTATAATTCGGTACGTTAGCTAGAGTTTCCCTTTGGATCTGGATTTGTAGGTGGCTCTGTGTATTTGGGTTTGGCGGCCGCGCGATAGACCATACATGTACCAACCGCCAAAGCTGCTCCTGCCACCACCGCGACAGTCAAAGCGGTCATCACTTTCATTGTCTTAATCATCATCAATCGTCCCCCCCCCTGCAACGTAACACACTAGGTGCAGAATTTTATCTCGGCTTATAAACCGAACGTAAGCGTTCGTATATTGAATCAGCTAATAAATTGAAGCAAGCCTGAATAGCCATGAAACAACAAAGGTTAGCCAACTATTTAAAAACCCAATTAGATTAAACACCTACGATTACAATGGTGTCCCCAACGGGACTCGAACCCGTGTTTTCGGCGTGAGAGGCCGATGTCCTAGACCGCTAGACGATGGGGACAATGACTGCGTATATATTCTACACTTATCTCGAAGGTAATATAAAATCAACATGCGGGATTACCATAGGAGAGTGGTATAATTGAGATCCGTAGGGCAAACATACCGTCAATTTAGGGTTTAGATTAAAGCAACTTATAAGCTGCTGCGATAATACGCTCTTGAGATGGGATAACTTCAAGCTCGAGCCGGTCATTGTACGGCATCGGAGTATGAGGGGCTCCAAGGCGACTAATAGGTGCATCTAAATAATCAAAAGCTTTATCCCCAATGGATGCTGATATTTCGGCTCCGAAACCGCCTTTCACGCATGCTTCGTGAACGATTAGAAGACGGTTGGTTTTTTTTACTGAATTTATAATAGTTTCTTCATCAAGGGGGTGTAGCGTTCTAGGGTCTATTACCTCAACATCAATTCCTTCTTTCTCTAGAGTTTTAGCCGCACCTATTGCTCGTGGGACCATGCCAGAAGTAGCCACAATTGTGAGATCTTTACCCTCCCGTTTTACATCAGCTTTGCCTAATGGGATGGCGTAAAGTTCTTCGGGTACCGGCCCAGATTCGTTCAAATAAAGGAGCTTTTGCTCAAGAAATATAACAGGATTGTTGTCCCGTATGGCTGCTACAAGCAACCCTTTAGCATCATATGCCGTCGAAGGAGCAACGACGACAAGTCCAGGTATATGAGTAAACCAAGCTTCCAAACTTTGGCTGTGTTGTGCCGCTAAACGGATGCCACCACCTTGGGGGCCTCGAACAACCAATGGTACGGTGGGATTTCCCCCAAGCATAAACCTAAATTTTGCGGCTTGGTTAACAAGCATATCCATCGTCAATGCTACAAAGTCAAATATTTGTATCTCGACGACTGGTCTCATCCCGGCAATCGCGGCACCGACGCCACAGCCAACAAATGTCGCTTCAGAGATTGGTGTGTCTCTGACCCGTTCTCTACCGAATTGATCCATAAGCCCTTTAGAAACCTGAAAAATACCGCCGGTAGTACCGACGTCCTCTCCCATGAGGAAAACTGTTTTATCTTTCGCCATTTCCTGCTCCAAGGCTTCGTTTAGCGCTTCAGAGTATGAAAGTACTCGATCACCCTTAGAAGAAGGCTCGGTATGCTTATTATGGGGCGCATACACTGCATCAATCATTGATTCAAAATTTGGTTGTTCGCTATCAATACCGTATTTAACAGCATTTTCAATTTCTGTATCTACAGAGTCAGATATGCTTTGAATATCTTTTTTGGTTAAAATGTCATCAGATAATAAATTAGTTTCCATTCGGGTGACAGGATCTTTAGAAAGCCAATCATCTATTTCTTCCTGTGGGCGAGGGTCTTGCAAGTTAGCTCGAAGAGAATGTTGTCCCCATCGATATGTCATTGCTTCTATTAACGTAGGGCCTTCGCCGGCTCGTGCTCGCTCTAAAGCTTCGCGCATAACTAAATAGACTTCAGTGGCATCGTTCCCGTCAATAGTGACACCTGGGATACCATATGCTGCTGCCCGCTCAGATATTTGTTTAACTGCTGTCGTGTCGCGATATGCGGTAGTTAACGCGTATTGATTATTCTCACATACAAATATAACCGGAAGTGACCAGACGGCTGCTAAATTCATAGACTCATGAAACACTCCTTGATTTGATGCACCATCTCCAAAAAATGCAACAGCGACATTTTTGTTACCATTAATCTTTGTTGCGAGAGCTGCACCCGTTGAAAGAGGCATGGCGGCTCCCACGATACCATAGGCGCCCAGTATACCTAGCTCCAAATTGGCGATATGCATTGATCCTCCAAGGCCTTGACAATAACCAGTTTGTCGACCCATTAACTCAGCCATCATTCGGTCTAATTTAGCACCCTTAGCTATACAATGCCCATGTCCACGATGATAACTCGCAATAAAATCCCCATCCATCAGGGCTGCGCAGACGCTTGATGCAATTGCTTCCTCGCCCTTGTAGCTATGAGCAGTGCCCTTCACTACACCTTTTTCAAACAACTCAGTTGTTTTATCTTCAAATGCTCTTATACGTCGCATATTTGTATAAATTTTACGCTGGGTTTCTGGCTCTGCAATAAAGATATTTTTTTTTGTCATCAATTACATCAACTCATCAGGTTATAATTTTCAATTCCTCAGATAATTTATGTTTTTTACTTTTAGAGTATTAAGAATTATCTGCCAATATTATGGCGAATATTTTGCATTATAATTTTGCTGCTGACTAATTTAGTTTGTGTTTATGAGTCTATGCAAGTCTATCACCAAACCGTTTATTCGTAACTATAGAAAAATAGGTCATTTATTGATAGGAAGTGTTGTTTCGAAAAACAACTTGATAATAGCTACTATTATCTTCGTAACCAACTTTTTTAGAAATCTAAAATTGATCTATGCAATAGTAACTTAAAAACAGATTTAAATAATAAAATTGTCTAACACTAACTATTGGAAATTGAATATGAATTTAAATGAACGCGATATAAATTTCGAAGGAATTTCAATCCATTTATGGGAAGGTGGAAAAGGTTTTCCTATTTTAATGTTACATGGATCCGGGCCAGGCGCGGGTACTACTGGAAATTGGAGGTACGTTTTAGAACCGCTATCTGAAAGATATCACATTATTGCGTCGGATCTAATTGGATTTGGAGAATCTGGACGCAAAACTAAAAAACCGTTTTTTGATATAGAATTGTGGCGCCGTCAGGCCCAGTTTTTACTTGACTTGCTTCCCGAAGGCCCGGTTGGCGTGATTGGCCATTCTCTTTCAGCCTCTCTAGCACTTGGCCTTGCAGCGGAAAATTCTAGAATTACTAAAGTTCTAACGACGGGTGCTATGGGGGGGCAATTTAAAATCAATGATAATACAGACCGCTGTTGGACATTTCCAGACACGCGCGAACAATTACGTAAGGCAATAGAATGTTTAGTTTTTGACAGTTCCAGGGTAACTGATGAGGTTTTAGATAGCAGGATGAAAATCCTACATGACGGTATCTATGGTCCATACTTTCAATCTATGTTTGCCGGTGATAAACAGCAGTACGTTGACGCGGCAATGCTTGCTCCTGAAACCTTAAAAAAGATAAGTTGTGATGTAGTGATGATGCATGGTCGTAATGACTTACCTTTTCCTTTTGCACAAAATAGTCTTGCCCTTAGCAAGAATTTGCCGACTGCAGATATTTTATTGGTTGGGAAGTGCGGGCACTCACCAGCTCTTGAGCACCCTAACAAGTTACTTAATATTGCAAAGGCTTTGTTTGGTTAGAAGAGGTCATAATGGAAGATATTTTGGAAGGCTTAAGAAACCAGTTGAACCAACCAGGGTTACTGTTAACAGAACCTAATGAGGTTTCGGCTTTTACAACTGATTGGACACGAAAATTTAGTGGGACAACTCCAGCGGTACTCCGTCCCAAAAATTTGGAGGAAGTGTCGAGGTGTGTTTTAGCTTGCCGGAAAATCGGTTTGTCCATTATACCGCAAGGAGGTAATACTAGTATGGTTGGTGGATCGGTTCCAAGGAATGGGGAAGTGATCCTTAGTTTGTCCAGATTAAATAAGATAGAACACTTTGATCAGGTGTCAGCTACAGTTCAGGTTCAGGCTGGTGTTGTGTTAGAGGATCTGCAAGAGCATTTAGGCGATAGTAGGTGCGTTTTTCCTGTGGATCTTGGTGCTCGAGGTTCGTGTCAAATTGGAGGTATGATAGCTACCAACGCTGGCGGTATAAAAGTATTACGATATGGCCATATGCGTGAACAGGTCTTGGGTCTTGAAGTAGTTCTTGCTGATGGGGCGGTTTTAAGTAATTTAAATAACCTCAAGAAAAATAATACTGGTTTAGATCTTAAACATCTTTTTGTGGGGTCGGAGGGAATCCTTGGTGTTATTACTCGGGCAGTTCTTCAGGCACAGCCAAGACCTCTCGCGACTCAGACAGCATTACTAGGAATTAATACCAGAGAAAAACTACCTCAGTTATTAACTTTAATTAGAGAAAAACTAAGGGGGTTATCGTCATTGGAAATAATCACTCGTAATTCAATTGAGCTGTGTAAAGAAGTAGAGCCCTCTACCCGAGAGCCGTTCGATAATTCTTATCCTGCGTGTATTATAGTTGAAGAGGAAACAGACAAAGGGGAATTAGAGCGTGATAAATTTTTAAACCGATTATCTTTTCTGCTTGAAAGTGGGTTAATTTCAGATGCTATCGTTGCTGAAGGGGAAACTCAGACCAGGAGTATCTGGAAGCTAAGGGATGGTGTTACAGAAGCAATAAGTCGTTCTGGATTATCCCATAAATTTGATGTTACCGTACCACCTTCTGAGATACCCGGCTTTCTAGATCGAATGGAAAATCTAGGGGCAGAATTTAAAGGGCTACGTACCATACTTTTTGGACATTTGGGGGATGGCAATATACATGTAAATATGGTTCAAAAACCTGATCTTTCAGATGATGAATTCCTTGCTATGGGCGCTAAACTCGCGAAGACGGTGTATGGACATGTTGCAACGCTAAAGGGGAGTATTAGTGCGGAGCATGGAATTGGTATCGCTAAGAGGTCTTATTTACATCATTCGCGAAGTGCGGGGGAAATAAGTATAATGGGCAATCTAAAAAAGTTGTTTGATCCACACGAGGTTTTTAACCCTGGTGTACTAATCCCACCATCAGATTAAAAAAAAGGGGCTACGTATTGTAGCCCCTTAATGACAATATTAAGTCTTATTACATACCTGGCATGCCGCCCATACCACCCATGTCAGGTGCTCCTCCACCAGCGGCTTTTGGCTCAGGTTTTTCTGCAATCATCGCCTCGGTAGTAATCATCAAACCAGCAACTGATGCAGCGTCCTGAAGCGCATGGCGTACGACCTTGGCTGGATCTATAATTCCAGACTTAATCATATCGCAATAATCTTCCTTTTGAGCATCAAAGCCATAATTGGCACTTTTTTGTTCGAGAAGCTTACCGATCACAAGAGACCCATCAACGCCTGCATTCTCTACAATCAGTCGAGCCGGCATGCTAAGAGCTTTTCTAACTACTTCAATACCGACATTTTGGTCAGCATTTTCACCAGTTAATTTAGCAAGTGCTTTAGTAGAGTATAGGAGTGCAGTTCCACCTCCTGGAACAATACCTTCTTCGACCGCTGCACGAGTTGAATTCAGCGCATCTTCAACGAGGTCTTTGCTTTCCTTGACCTCGATCTCAGTGGCTCCTCCAACCTTGATTACGGCAACGCCACCAGCAAGCTTAGCTAAGCGCTCCTGTAACTTTTCACGGTCATAATCAGAGGTAGTTTCCTCAATTTGCGCCCGAATTTGGTTGCATCGGGCGGTGATGTCACCTTTCTTTCCAGCACCACCTACAACAGTAGTTTCTTCTTTTGTGATATTTATTCGTTTAGCAGTGCCAAGCATATCGATCGTGACATTTTCAAGCTTAATCCCGAGGTCTTCGCTAATGACTTCACCACCGGTTAAAGTTGCGATATCTTCAAGCATAGCTTTCCTACGATCACCGAACCCAGGTGCTTTTACTGCCGAAACTTTAAGGCCACCACGCAGCTTGTTCACAACCAATGTTGCTAAAGCCTCTCCTTCCACCTCTTCTGCAATAATTAGAAGAGGTCGGCTAGATTGAACAACACTTTCCAAAAGTGGAATCATGGCCTGCATATTTGAGAGTTTCTTCTCATGCAATAGGATGAGTGGATCCTCCAAGTCACAAGTCATCTTATCTGCATTAGTTACAAAATAAGGAGACTGATAACCTCGGTCAAATTGCATGCCCTCAACAACGTCCAACTCAGTTTCGAGACCCTTAGCTTCTTCTACTGTGATAACACCTTCTTTGCCGACTTTTTCCATTGCTGCTGATATCATTTGGCCGATGCGTGCCTGACCGTTAGCAGAGATTGTGCCAACTTGACCGATTTCTTCACCAGTTTTTACTGGTTTTGAACGCTTTTGAATGTCTGCTACAACAGCTTTAACTGCAAGATCAATACCACGTTTCAAATCCATGGGGTTCATACCGGCAGCTACTGACTTGGTCCCTTCCCGCACAATTGCTTGGGCCAATAGGGTCGCAGTGGTCGTTCCATCGCCCGCTACTTCATTTGTTTTCGAGGCAACTTCGCGTACCATCTGGGCACCCATATTCTCGAACTTATCCTTGAGTTCAATTTCCTTGGCAACTGTTACGCCATCCTTGGTCACCCTTGGTGCGCCGAAGGATTTGTCCAGCACTACATTGCGACCTTTGGGCCCTAACGTAACTTTGACCGCGTTGGCCAAGATATCAACGCCACGTAACATACGGTCACGGGCATCAGTGTCAAATTTGACTTCTTTACCAGCCATTTCTAATGGGCTCCTATCTATCTATTTATATGGGAAAAAAGTAATGCGAACGCCTTCG
>CAYRUX010000100.1:0-10245 GCA_964427515.1 uncultured Rhizobiaceae bacterium | reverse complement strand
TCTAAAAAGGTTTTATCAAATAAACCGGCCCGTCATGCATTTACCCTTATGGGCGCAAAGTCGATTGCCAAACCCCGAGCCAATCCCTCAATTGCACCGCAAGAGGCTGAAGACATAGATGTGCCAGTTATAGGGCGACTCACAGCGGTGCCAGACATTAATGTAATAGACCCAGTCGGATTCATATATGGAAAAGCATATTTAGTAGCATGCAACGCAGCTAATAGACGATCATCAACTGGTCGCTTTAAATCAGTGATAGAAGGTTCTAAATGATGATCGGCGACATAGGATCCTACAGTTACGAAGAGATGGTCTAAAACTTTTGGTCCACTAAATAAGTTATCCATATCCGAGATGCATAAAGCATCTGCCACGGCTGTTTCAACTTGACCTCCAAGACAAATTCGAGCGTTATCCAACCTTTCTTGTGACCTGCCAGTAATCACTACATTAGCGCCTTTGCTAACAGCTGCCTTTGCGGTAGCAAGACCCAATCCTGAGCTGCCGCCAACAATAATGACTGATTTTTCTTTTAATTCCAAAACACAACCCTCGCCATTGTACGAATTATTAAATAAAAACTTATACCTTTGGTGGCGGTCCAGGAAACCATTCATCTGGATCCGGAAGGTCTCGACCCTTTAAATCATATATCTCAAAGGTTGTACCTACGGCCTTTTCTGTATCAAAGTAATGAAATCTAACCGTTTCTTTCAACTTCCCCGACTGAATAACTGAAAACCCACGACTAGAAAACTCCCTAATTTGCTCTTCATACGGCAACTCAACTCCCTCTTTCTCATTACCAGAAAATGCCACATGATGAATTCCTTCGCCATGTTCATTAAGAAAATCATCGTATATTGTTCGACCTTCTAACGGCTCTATAATTTCCCATAGCATGATTCCATTCCACGCCAAGCATAAGGTCATTTTAAAGTCTTCGGGACTACCGCAATACTCAGTTTCAGTGATGCCTGGTGCTTTTATATAATGATAAACTCTCCATGGCCCGATTCCAAGCCCAACCATTCCCTGCATAGTACGCCGACTATCACGGGTCACCACACACACTTGAATGGTTTGACCCAGAAAAGAGTTGCTGAGTTTATCCTCTCCCAAAACTATAGGTAATTTTGTCAAAATGAACCTCCGATTCTAAGAAGTATGCAACAATATCTAGACCCATTAGTACAAGCGCTACGAAAACAGTCGGGCACCCCGCAATTCATTCTATACGATGAAGTTCACAAATTTACCCAGACAATATGACCATAACTTTTCTACTTTGGCTCCAAGCATAACCATCTATGCCAATCCCATTACCCATTAAAGTCAGCACCATAACCCCAATCCAGAGTATCATAGAATTCCATCGCCGGCATACCCATCAATGCTTTTTCAAACACTTCCCCACTCCGCTCAACACGTTTTTCAAAATATTGCATAAATAAATCCTTGCTTTCCCAAAACTGAACCAATTTCAGAATCTGGGAATCGGCATCAGTGCTAACATGGACAGCGCGGCAACCTTGACTTGACCGAGTAAATGCTAATTCCTCTTTAGCTAAGCTTACAAAATCTTCATAAGTGTCTGGTTTGGCTTGTAAAGTAACAATTACTGTAACTGACATACATCTCCTCCTATAATAAACCTCGGTACACTGAAATAGATACTAACACTATTTAGTCCTTAATGTGGGAATAGCGAACGATCCGACCACTTTTTATTATTTCTTTTCCAAACACTACTTATCCTTTAGGAAGGTATCTATAAATATTAATCCTAAGCCACAATTAACCAAAATCTAACTACAAGAGAAAAAAATGGATATAGATTCTTTTAGCATTGATGTTCAGACCCTAGCCGAAATGCGCGGTGCGGGTACAGAACACACAATCCTTGACGTTCGAGAAGAGATCGAAACCGCAATTTGCTCTATTAACGAAAGCCTGCTTATTCCTATGCAAGAAGTTCCTGAAAAACTTGAGCTATTGCCACACGATCATCCGCTAATCGTCATGTGCCATCACGGTGGCCGAAGCGCTTCCGTAACAGAATATTTGCGTAATAACGGCTTTAAAAATGCTTTCAACTTGGAGGGGGGGATTGATGCTTGGGCCGCATCGATCGAAGAAGAAATGGCACGCTATTGATAATATATATGCCAGCATAAACCACCAACCATCTGCTATTATTTAATAAACTGGTATTTTCAAGAAATACCGTAGAACTTCTAATAAAAGCTAGGAATAAGACATGAGTGAAAAAACTGAATATATTCCGCCCAAAGTCTGGAAGCTCGACAAAGATCATGGAGGAAAGTTTAGTAAAATCAACAAGCCAGTATCCGGGCCTACGCATACCAAGGAGCTACCTGTTGGAAAGCACCCTATCCAATTATATTCGTTAGCTACACCAAATGGAGTTAAGGTAACAATTATGTTGGAAGAACTACTAGAACTGGGGTTTAGTGAAGCAGAGTATGATGCCCATTTAGTGGAGATTGAAGAAAGCGATCAGTTTGGAAGCGGTTTTGTAGCTATCAATCCAAACTCCAAAATACCTGCTCTCGTCGACTATAGTGATAAACTGCCAATCAGAGTTTTTGAATCAGGGTCTATTCTTTTGTATCTTGCCGAGAAATTTAACACATTAATCCCAGAGGCTAACCGTGCTCGAACTGAATGCATGTCCTGGTTATTTTGGCAGATGGCGAGTGCGCCATACCTCGGCGGAGGTTTCGGGCATTTCTATAATTATGCACCTATAAAGATAAAATATGCGATAGATCGCTATGCTATGGAGATAAAGCGCCAGCTAGATGTCTTAGATAAACATCTCGAGCAAAACCAGTACATGTCTGGTGAAGATTACTCCATTGCCGATATTGCGATATGGCCGTGGTATGGCCTATTAGCCTTGGGAAAATTATACAATGCCGGTGAATTTTTAAATGTAAGTTCTTATCACAACGTTCAAAGGTGGACGCATGAAATAGGTGGCCGTAAAGCGGTTCAACGCGGTCGGATGATTAATAGAACTTGGGGAAAACTAGAAGAACAAGTAAGAGAACGGCACGACGCCATCGACTTACTAGGAAAATCTGGGGTACACATTTGATCTTTCATTAATACTGCCACCTATCTATTTCCCTTTTTCATACTCACACTTAATTGCTAGTGTATGCTTAGAATAGGTTCAGAATCTACATGATGTATTACATAAAAGGAGGAAAGAAATGGGGATTACTATTAATTGTGATATAGGCGAAAGTTATGGCCTATACAGCTTTGGTAATGATAAAAAAATTATGCCCCATATAAGTATTGCGAATGTTGCATGCGGCGTGCATGCATCAGACCCCACGGTGATGCATCAAACTGTCTTACTTGCTAAAGAATACGGGGTTAAAATCGGTGCGCACCCTTCATTACCTGACCGACAGGGATTCGGTCGACGCGAAATGGAAATGGATCGTGACGAACTACGCGATTTGATAATTTACCAAGTGGGCGCCTTAAAGGGCTTCTTGGACGCCGAGGGATGCAGCCTTAATCATATTAAACCACACGGTGCCCTTTTTGGCATGACCTCCAAATATGAGCACTGTGCTGAAGCCGCCGCCGATGTTGCCGAAATATTTGGCGTTCCGCTTATTGGCCAATCGAACACTATGCATGATACCGTTTATACCCGAAGGAACTTGAAATGGTGGCCAGAATTCTATGCAGACCTCGAATATGACAATGATTGCAACCTAATTATAACTCGCGAACATATAGCGTATGAGCCAGAAGCTGTTGCCGAGCGTGCTCTGAGAGCTCTTAATGAAGGCTTGGTCACATCTATAGATGGAACGGACGTCCCAATGAATTACGAAACGATCTGCATTCACTCTGACACCCCCGGTATAGAAGAGGTAGCGCCAGTTTTAAATGAGGCTCTCTCAAAACATATGGATTAGTTAATCTATTATTATACTCGCAAAATACTTAGCCCGGTACTTTTAACTATAATTTTTCTTGCCGGTTCAAATTTGGGAAAAAGTTAATCTCCTAAGCTTGTGCATTTTTATTAAATTAGCTAGCTGAATAGCGGAATATCGATAATCCTTGTGCCAAAAATTAAAATGCGTAGCATCAAAGCTAGCATTTAAGGGTTTGTGAGTGACTATGAAATTTCTTGTGCTTCAGCATATACCGATAGAACACCCAGGTATTTTTAAAGATTTTATGATTGCAGATAATATCATCTGGGATACGGTTGAACTCGATCAAGGAGAATTAATTCCTACATTAGGGGGGTACGATGCCATGATAGTTATGGGTGGCCCAATGGACGTCTTTGATGAAGATCAATATCCTTGGCTTAAGGTTGAAAAATCCGTAATACAAGATGCTGTGCTCTCCCGAAATATGCCTTTTCTAGGCATATGCCTCGGTCACCAATTGTTGGCTGAAGTTGCTGGCGGTCACGTAAATAGGATGATGCAAAGTGAAATTGGAATCAAAAGTATAGCGCTAACAGACCACGGGCAGATTGATCCCCTATTTTTGGGGCTTGATAGTGAAATTAACTGTTTACAGTGGCATAGCTGTGAAGTGTCCAAGCTTCCACCCAACAGTAAAAATCTGGCGAATTCACCGCAATGCAGAATACAAGCCCTTAAGGTTGGCTCCCACGCATATGGATTACAATACCATGTAGAGCTAACATCTAAAACAGTTCAAGAATGGGGCGAAGTTCCCATTTATAAAAATTCCCTGGAAGAGGCGCTTGGTCCAGACGGGTTAGAAAATTTAAAAGCAGAAGCAGAGGAAAACATGCCAAACTTTAAATCCAACGCGTACCGCATTTATACAAACTTCTTGAATATTGTTCGTGCAGCTTAGCATTGTTAACATCTCACTACATTTTTACGACCGAAATATAAGAGGATAGAAATTTTTAAATTTTACATGAAACGTTCTCAGTCGTGAAAGAAACATTGATGACCGAAGTCAAAAATATACATACTGATATACTTAGCCATTTTACTTTAAAGCATCGTACACCTGACACACCGGAAACAGAGGTGGACAAAGCTTTCACTATTCTTGGAAAAACCAATGAAAGTACGATCTATGCTGGAAGTTTTTCCGGAAAGAGTGCCTGGGAACGTCATCCAAACGGAGATGAATTTATACAGGTGCTAAATGGCCAAACAACCATTACAATTGTAAAGGCAGTTGAACAATACCAATTCAAAATGGAAAGTGGCAGTGTAACTATAGTACCTCGAGGCTGCTGGCACCAATTTAATTCAAAAAATGGTGTAACATTGCTCACAGCCACTCCAGAGCCCACCGAGCATTTTAACGGGCAAATCCCTCCTGAATTATAAATATCTTTTTGTTGTAACAGTTTGGAAATTTAAATCTCAAATTTATAAGTAATATTAAATTAACAGAATTGTAACGTGAAGTGTTACAAATTCTGAAATCATGTCTCATTCAATATTCCACGCAACGCTTGACAGAAAGATGAACACAATGAAATTTGCAATTATTTGGACAGTGTCCCCAGAGAACAGAAATGCTGTACAAGAGAGATTTATGGAGACTGGAGGTCTTCCTCCTGAAGGAGTTGAAATGATCCATCGGTTTCATGCAGCAGACGGCAGTATGGGCCTTGCAATTTGTAATGCTACTGAAGGCTCTGCTCTCGCCAATTGGTCTCAGGAGTGGAGCGATCTTATAGATTTAGACATTACGCCAATTGTTAGTGACGAAGAAATGGCTTCAATTCTGGACGCCCAATCGGCTTAACAAAGAAACTTTTTTCAGAACGTTCTTAGCAAGAAACCAAACTCTACAGTTACCACCATTTTAATAGCTCAGAGTAATCCCTTTAGATAGTAGTTTGTGGGAAAGGAAAGATTGCGGATAGGATTACTATTCCTAATTATATTAGCTTATTGAACATTACGGGATAGTAAAAAGCCCTCTTCTAATATAGTTTTTATCACGCTATCAATTATCTAAACTAACCACCTAAATAATTATAATGGAGATAAAATAATGACTAACTTAGAAGTTGTCCAAGGGATTTATGGTGCTTTTGCGGAAGGTGACATGGAAAAAATGGCTTCTCTATTTGCTGATGACTGGGTAGGAACAGTTCCAGAGGGAATGCCCAATTCAGGTACATTTCACGGAGCAGGCGAATTTATACAGAACTTTTTAAGTCATTTCCCCGAAGTTTGGCCTGATTTCAATTTGGAGCCAATAGCAATGTACGAATCAGGAAACACTGTATTTTTGCATCATAAAATTACTGCGGGCGGAAAAACGACAGAGGGCATTCACATGCTTACTGTAGAAGGAGGTAAAGCAAAAAGCTGGCAACCATTTGATGACACCGCCCAATTAATTGCCGCTGCGCAGGCCTAAACTCTCTTTGGTATTAATTGGTTTGCACTTGGAATGGTGTTAATGAATTTTTGGTTTGGTGGGATTCGCGTTAGTTAGATTTATAGTTAGTTAACGCTTCCCACTTGCCTATCATTATTTTTACTATTTCAAACACTTCAATACTCTCTTTGTAAAAGTCTATTTGTCATCTATTATCAACTTCTTTTGCAATCGACAACCAACGTGGTCTCGGGGAATATTTCCCGATTGTGGATCCGATTGCTCCTAAATTTGCATCCCTGAATTCTATAAAATCCTTATGTGAATCCCACTTCATGGCATTAATAACAACGCTAGCATCTTCCTCGATGTAAATTGTTGCACCATGAAAATGCGTTTGCTCGGCTACTAAAGTAGCCATTAAATCTGCAAGAGCATCTACACAATTATTAATCTGACCTTTACCAACTGCAAACTCAACCATTACTACTTCCATAATACCCGCCTTCAATTAACCAGTGTTGAACTCAGCCAAGTCGTGTAGTTTAAGCTTACTACTTATATGGAAATGGGCATATATCGAAACGCGTCCTTGTTCCATAATTATAGCCAGATATAACAGAACAACTAACAACACCAGACGACTTTCTAATTGCACCGGTATTAAGTTACATTGTCTTTTTGCATGAGGTATCATTAACCATGACAAAAACTACTGATGACCTTGTAGTGAAAGGAGCGTTGGGAACCGCCTGGGCTGACTGGGATGCTGGTGTCAGTGCTTATATTGCAGGTGATTACGCGACTGCACGTCGAACATGGCTGCCACTTGCGAAAACAGGTGAAAGAAGGGCGCAATATAATCTTGGCGTGATATACTCAAACGGCAAAGGCGTGCCACAAAACCATAGAGAAGCAGTTAAATGGTGGAGGAAAGCTGCTGAACAGGGACACCCCGGCGCGCAGTTTAGTCTTGGCTCCAGTTACTTTTTAGGCAACGGGTTACCTAAGGATTACGCAAAAGCATATATGTGGTTATGCCTTGCTAAAGAACAGGGGCATGCGAAGGCAATAAACGGTTGTGACATCGTCAAAAAGCAAATGACGCCTAATGATATAAACAATGCCAGAATTTTGTCCAAGCGGTTATGTAACAGAGAAATTAAATAACTGGTGGATTTAGTCGATTTTAATGCTTATTGCGCTTTCCTCCCTGCAAGCACGCACGTAATACAGTGGAGGGGCGCTCACGTGTGGAAAATCGGCGACAAGGTCTATGCCATTGGCCGTTGGACTGACAGTAAATACTCTGGTATTACATTTAAGACAGATGATATAACTTTTGAAATATTAAGAACTAAGTCTGGATTGCGACCTGCCCCATACTTTGCATCTCGTGGCATGAAGTGGATCCAACAATATCGTAAACCTGGCCTATCCGATAACAATTTGAAGGTATATCTGTCGCAATCCTATAAAATGGCATTTTCAAACCTCACCAAAAAAAAACAGGAGGAGGTATTGACTTTAAAACAAACAAAGATGCCCTATAACAAATGAATCTGATCTAATAATTTCTAGCAACACAGCATCTCGGGCGAACTGAGCATTACTCACATTGGCTCCCGAGTAGTCCCGCCTTCAAATCTTCATTCGGCGGCTCTTGTCCAATCCAAATTGCAAGCATGGTTGCTGCAAGGTGATCTCCCATAACCTCTCCTTTGGCTATATTATTGTAACCAACCGAAACACCTTTCCCTACTTCATGAGTAAAAGCTAAACGATCTCCATCCCGAAGGTCAGGCAATAACTTATTAATGGAATCTATATCTTCTTGCATAGCCTTGACCTTTCCATCGGTTGCACTTTCAAAACCTTCATCTAATGCTTCCTGAATATCGTCAGAGTCGACATCGCGAACAAAGTGAAGCAAAAGATGCCAACTTTGGTCTGAAGATAAAATAAGTTCAGCATCGCTTGACTTATTTGGAAGATACAGACCAGCAACATATACTTTAATACCAAGAAATGTTGCCTTCCTCAGACCAATCCCGTTAAGTACAAGATCAGTCTTACCAACTACTATATTTTCTGGAAAATTTACGTCGGGGCACGTTGCTGCAGAAACCGGCATGCAAAATAAAAAAGACACAACACAGAATGTTGTTACACCCAAGACGCGCATGCGCCACAATATTGTTTTAATCACATGCATCAATATCTCCTCGCATAATTAGCAAATTGCATTGCGTACCGGAAATTGCAGCATGCAGTTTAGTCTAAATTCGGTCAAGAATAAGAATTAGCTAATTTTACTATTAATTTTTCTCATAATATTACAGGATACAAACCTGTATGACGATGCCACTGCATTTACAGACCAATAAAGTGGTAATTTATTTATCGTAAGTAGAGGCTGTTTTTTTACTACAAAAATTGCAGCAAAGTGGCAAAGAAACTAACAAGTCAAGGGAGGGCTGAATATGACCACAATTTATTATAACCTGAGGTTTGACGGAGAGGTCGCGCCGGTCGAAGGTAAGAAAAATACATTCAGAGCAGTAGGAACTGCTTTTAACAACAATATCTCCTGCCGCATTGGCCCAAAAGGCGTGACAGGGCGGGTGTTAAGCGAAATTAATAAGGGTATTGCACAATTTGAATCTCAAGTTGTTATTAAAGGAAAACGTGCATTCGATGAAAAAGGTAAGATCACTTTTGGTAAAAATGGAAAGAACGGTTTTAGTTTTGAAACAGTTGGCTCCGGGGATTATACTGCAGGTCCAGCAAAAGGGGGTATGCATGGCGCAGTCACATGGCGTATCACCCGTGGCTTCGGTCAATTTAAGGGAGCCAAAGGTTATATTACTTCAAACTTCGCTGTAGACGGCAAAGGTCATCTAACGGACAACCAGATAGGCAGTTTTAATAGAAGGTGACATAATAGGCGAAATATTTTAACCCTTACCCATTTTCAAATAATCAGCGTATTACACAGTTGTTAGTACGAACAGTACTAACAACTGTGAGCCAAACAAAATTGATTATTCGGCTCTTTCGGTACTAGAGTTTGATAATTCTAGAGCCTTTGCTGCCTTTGCTGCACCGTGACTAAATATGGCTAAGCCGGTAAAAGTAAGCCCGACTGCCAGCCAGACGAGCCAACTATAATGTTCTTGATATAGTAAAGTACCCCACCCAAATCCGCCTAAAACAATAAAATAGTTAAATTGCGAAAAATAGACAGGTCCGACGCGACGCACTATGACAAACCAAGAAGCTGTACAGATGGCAGTTATAGCAGCAGCAGCTAAAACAGCCATATTTCCCATAAATGCAGGCCCAGGGTAAATATACGCCTGTCCCGTAATAATAATTACTGGCGCAAGCATCAATGTGGAAAGAATTGACATACCGGCTGCCATTGCAAGTGCTGCCGATTCAGGAGGACGAAAATATGCTGCAAAGGCGTTAGCACAAGCAAAACAAAGCGGTGCTATAAGAGCTACTGCCGCCCAAACAACCATTTCTGTATTAGGAAGACTTACACCCGGTGCCAGAACAATAATTATACCAGTCAACCCAAGCAAAAGAGCCAAGGCGCCCGTCAATCGGAACCGTTCAATACGAAGGAACCATGAAATAAGATAAGTTAAAAGCGGAACCAGGGCCAGTTCAAGAGTAAGAATGCCTACCGGTACTTTAGGAGCAATAAACGTAAGTAACGGAACGGGAAGCGCCACCCCTACAATTCCAAGAATAGCATATGCCCGAATATGTGCGAAGCTAAAAGTTGGCAATTGACGGCTCAGAAAACCTACAAATAATAGAACTATGGAACTGACG
>CAYRUX010000099.1:0-4143 GCA_964427515.1 uncultured Rhizobiaceae bacterium | reverse complement strand
CAACGACTTCGGAAAAGGCTCGATCAGTTAATAGACCTCTAGGTTCTGCATGGTCCAGAATAAAGGCAATGGCGGAGGCATCCAGACGAATATTGAGCGGGTTTAATACAGCGCCGGTCATTGGAACTCCATAATGCGCTTCAAGCATGGCTGGCGTGGTGGGCGACATTATGCTTACAGTATCACCTAAACCAATGCCGCGTTTTGATAGAGCTGACGCGAACTGTTTTGATCGGGTATAGAATTCCCGGTAAGTAGCAGTTTTTATTACTCTAGATTTCTCATCCCCAATCTCGTGTTTCCACGCAATCCTATCCGGGTAGACATGTGAAGCTCTAGCTAGAAATCCAAGTGGTGTGAGCGGGCTGTAATTCGCAGGATTTTTATCCAGACCAAGTTCATAAGAATTGGTGGCTCGAGATTCGTTATTCATTCTTTGATACCTCAATTTAACTGCTAGTTTTACTATGCTATCTTATCTAACGTAGGAGATTTATAAACCACGTTATGTTCAAGAGTGTTAGGAGGTCAAACATCAAATACTTACATGTCATGCGTCACAGTCAGGCAGAAAAATTAAGCAGCCAGATTGATGATGTCTCTCGAAAACTTACATCAAAAGGAATTAGAGATTGTAGCAGTATTTCGAGGTATTTTGCTGATCAGGGGCATGTGTGGGACCTAATTCTTTGTTCCAACGCTCGGCGATCCCATCAAAGTGGAGACTTGATAGCAGATAGTTTTAAGTTATCGCCTACAATTCAAATTCAAAACAATCTATACCCAGGCTCATTGCAGTTAATATATGCAGAATTAAGAGCCTTAAGAAGAAACGAAAATTCTGTACTGCTTATAGGGCATAATCCCAGTGTGCAAGTATTTGCCCAGGATTTAGCGGGTAGGGTCTACACCCCTTTCCTTCGTCGATTAGCTGCACGATTTCCACCTGGGTCTGTAGCAATTTATAATTGCGATATTGAAGAATGGAGCGATCTGTCATCAGAAAACGCAGTCTTAAACGACTATATTACACCAGCTGATACTTAGACAAAGATGGGTAGGTCGCAATATATTGAACCTTTAAATTAAATAATATCTGCTTTTATAAGTTTTTCTATTTCGTCTTGGCTTAATCCTAGCTCGGTAGCATAAATATGCTCGTTACTTTCCCCTAGAGCGGGTCCGAGATGATTTATTTTTCCTGGAGTTGATGAGAGTCTGGGGAAAACGTTCGGGACTACGACATCTCCAGCAGTTTGATCCGAAATTGTTAGTAAGGTGTCTCGTGATTTGTAGTGAGGGTCTGCAAAAATATCTTCTATAGAATATACGGGGGCAATAGGAACGTCTCCTGCAATACACGCTTCCATAACCTTTTCACGTGACATGGATAAGGTAAAGACACTGACTAGTCCATCCACTTCTTCTCTGTTATCCACACGGTCTTTAGCTGTTTTGTATCGATCGTCAATTGCAAGTGCGGGTTTGCCAACAACATTAGTCATCCGCATCCACATTTTATCACTCGTGCAGGCTATAGCTACCCACTCGCCATCACCGCATTGGAAGTGTCCATGCGGGCAAACATTGGCAGTGCCGAGACCAAGTCTGGGTCGGACAATTCCTTTTGCACCGTAAAGAGGTGCCATTTCATCAAGTACTCGAAATATGGATTCAAAAAGGGCGACATCAATTTCTTGCCCATTACCGGTTTCTTCTCTTGATTTCAAGGAAAGCATAACGCCAAGGGCTCCATATAACCCGGATATGTAGTCTGCAAGCGATGTAGAACCTGGGGTTAATGGCGGCCCGTCAGTTTCACCGGTCAGATATGTTAAACCACCAAAAGCATGAGCTATTCTGGCAAACCCCGGTCGATCCTTATAGGGTCCGCTTTGCCCGTAACCCGATATGCGTAAAATAACAAGACTGGGATTAATTGATCTAAGTGTTTTTGGACTAAGTTTCCATCGTTCGAGCGTTCCGGGACGAAAGTTTTCGCATAATACATCTGCGGTTTTAATTAATCGTTTTAAAATATCGCTCCCTTCTTTTTTGCGGATATCAAGAGTAATTGAGCGCTTATTGCGTTGCTCAGATAGCCAGCAATAACCGTCTCCATTTGGACTGGGGGTGCCAAATTTTCTTAAAGGATCGCCATTTTTAGGTTGTTCAATTTTGATGACTTCCGCACCAAATTCCGCCAAAATTGATGCAGTAAAAGGAGCGGCAATAAATGTTCCAAGGTCAAGAACTCTGAGACCATTAAGGGGTAAATTAGTATTTTTCGATTTTTTTTTCATAAAACTAAGAAAGCTTTGTTTATACATTATGTCAAATATGGTTTTATTTCTTATAGCTAGTGCATTACAGAAACTTTAAGTTAATGTTTGTATTATAAGATGATTAGTTAGAGGGAGAGGGGACAATGTCATTATTAATTAAAGATGGAACTGTAGTAACAGCAGAGCATACCTATCTGGCCGATATTTATTGTGAAGAAGGCATAATTAAGGGTATTGGCGAAAACCTTGAAGTACCATCGGGTGCTGATGTTGTTGATGCGGGCGAAGCATTAGTAATGCCAGGTGGCATAGATCCGCATACCCATATGGAACTGCCATTCATGGGAACAGTAACAGCAGATGATTTTTTGAGTGGCCCGTCTGCTGGGTTAGCGGGCGGTACGACAATGATAATTGACTTTGTTATTCCTAGTCCTGAGCAGTCACTGCTGGAAGCTTTCGATACTTGGATGGCTAATGCGCAAAAAGCTCCTTCAGATTATTCATTCCACGTTGCCGTTACCTGGTGGAGTGACCAGGTCAGAGAAGAAATGGGGATACTAGCTCGAGAACGGGGCGTTAATAGCTTCAAGCATTTTATGGCATATAAGGGAGCAATTATGCTTGATGATGAGATGCTACTGAAGAGTTTTGAAAGATGTCAGGAATTAGGCGCAATGGCGACCGTGCATGCAGAAAATGGCGAGTTAATATACCATCTGCAAAACAAATTATTAGCTATGGGAATTACTGGCCCGGAAGGGCACGTTCAATCGCGACCGCCAGAGGTGGAGGGTGAGGCTACACAGCGCGCGATCACTGTTGCTGGCGCTGTTAATGCGCCGTTATACGTAGTCCATTGTTCATGCAAGCAGTCTCTAGGGGCGATAGCTGCTGCGAGGGCTAACGGGCAGGCTGTTTATGGAGAGGCGCTTGCACAGCATTTGGTAATTGATGAGTCGACCCACTATTTGCCAGACCAGGCATTGGCAGCTGCCCATATAATGAGTCCGCCTTTTAGAAGCAAAGAACATCGCGATGCTATCTGGGGAGGTTTGCAGTCGGGTGCGTTACAGCCCACGGCGACTGATCATTGTGCTTTCTGTGCCCCGCAGAAAGCTCTCGGCAAAGATAATTTTGCGATGACCCCTAACGGTTGTGGGGGTATAGAGGATCGTTTATCGATCCTGTGGGATAGAGGGGTTAAAACCGGGTTGATTACGCCGAATGAGTTTGTGCGTATTACGTCCACTGCTGCTGCAAAAATTTTTAATGTGTATCCTCGCAAAGGGGAAATTCGTATTGGCTCTGATGCAGATATAGTTGTTTGGGATCCGGAGGCTTCCCGGACAGTGTCGGCAAGCACGCACCATTCAAACATGGATTTTAATCTTTATGAAGGTATGCATTTAACCGGTTTAGCACGGGCCACAGTTAGCCACGGTAAAAAGGTTTGGGATGGATCCGAACTTCATGTAGAAACGGGTGTAGGGCAATACATTTCTCGCCCAACTTATTCTAATGTTTTCGACCGCGTTAGAAAGTACGAGGCTCTAAATGCTCCGAGGCGAGTGGAAAGAGCCGAAGCTGCAGAATAACTTGATGTTCTGTTACTAACGGTAAGCTTTGAGTGCTCATTTCTGTACTTATAAGATGTGAAATATCTGAAGTGCCCATAGCAGCCTATAAATCGCTACACTGCGTTCGCTCTCGATATCATAGCGTTTAAAAGCACGTCGCATCCTGCTGCCAGGTCGTGAGGTGCTGCTTCTTCAATTTCGTTATGACTGATCCCATCTTCGCAGGGAATAAATATCATGGCCGTCGGCGCAACGCGGGATACATAAACAGCGTCGTG
>CAYRUX010000098.1:0-9085 GCA_964427515.1 uncultured Rhizobiaceae bacterium | reverse complement strand
ATTGTAGCTAAAATTATAGCTCGTGAAAAACCTGACGCATTATTGCCTACTATGGGTGGTCAAACAGCTTTAAACACCTCTCTATCTTTAGTAGATAATGGGGTAATAGATAGCTACGGCGTAACTTTAATTGGTGCTACTCAAGAAGCTATCGCTATAGCTGAAGATCGTCAGCTTTTTCGCAACGCTATGGAAGATATAGGCCTTGAATGTCCTAAAAGTAAGGTGGTGAAAACGCCTGAAGAAGGTCGGATAGCCGTCGAAATAACCGGGTTACCCGCAATAATTCGGCCATCTTTTACTCTTGGAGGCACTGGAGGTGGAATAGCCTATAATATTGCAGAATTTGATGAGATTGTGCGTACCGGCATAGATGCCTCACCTGTTGGAGAGGTTTTAGTTGAAGAATCAGTTTTAGGTTGGAAAGAATTTGAGATGGAGGTTATCCGAGACCGTGCAGATAATTGTATTATAGTATGCTCAATTGAAAACATTGACCCCATGGGAATACACACCGGAGATTCTATAACAGTAGCACCGGCATTGACACTTACAGATAAAGAATATCAAGCAATGCGAAGTGCTTCAATCGCTGTCTTAAGAAAGGTTGGCGTTGAGACTGGTGGTTCCAATGTACAATTTGCCATTGACCCAAAAAACGGAAAAATGGTCGTTATTGAAATGAACCCTAGGGTATCTCGTTCTTCCGCATTAGCATCAAAAGCTACCGGTTTTCCTATCGCAAAGGTGGCTGCAAAATTAGCTGTAGGTTACACTTTAGACGAAATTAATAATGATATTACTGGTGTTACCCCTGCCTCATTCGAACCTACTATCGATTACATTGTAACAAAGATACCAAGATTTACGTTTGAAAAATTTCCAGGAACAACTCCTCTTCTTACCACTTCAATGAAATCAGTTGGTGAAGCCATGGCAATAGGGAGGAGTTTCAAGGAATCGCTGCAAAAAGCACTTCGATCTATGGAAACAGGCATAACTGGACTCGATAATACACCCAGAGATGGCGAATTTTCTGAGGCAAGTAAAGAAGCAATTCTCTCTGCTCTAAGCAAGCCACGACCCGATCGACTATTAGTTGTAGCGGAGGCATTTCGAGCTGGAGTAGATATAAATACGATTCATGAGGCCTGTTGCATTGACCCTTGGTTTCTCGGTCAGATTAAAGAAATTATTGATACAGAACAGGGTGTTTTAAGGGATGGGCTACCAGAAGATAGAGCTAGTTTATTAAATCTAAAACGTGCTGGTTTCAGTGATGCAAGATTAGCTAAACTCTGCGAATGGTCAGAAGCCTCTATAACTTCCCTGCGCCACAAATTAAATATCCATCCCGTATTTAAACGAGTGGACACTTGTGCCGCTGAGTTCGATTCTCGGACACCTTATATGTATTCATGTTATGAGACCGAAGAATGTAACTCGGATGGTGAACTCGTCTCTGCTGAATGTGAGGCGAACCCGAGTGACAAAGCAAAAGTTATTATATTAGGTGGCGGCCCTAATCGTATTGGTCAGGGTATCGAGTTCGACTATTGCTGTGTACACGCTGCATATGCTTTATCAGAAGTAGGATTTGAAACCATTATGGTAAACTGTAATCCGGAAACTGTCTCTACAGATTACGATACTTCGGACAGATTATATTTTGAACCACTTACAATTGAAACCGTTTTGGACATAGTTCGAGTTGAAAATTCAAGCGGAAAACTCGCTGGTCTAAACATTCAATTTGGCGGACAAACTCCTCTCAAACTTGCCCAACGACTCGAAGAAGCTGGCGTACCGATACTTGGAACACCACCTGATGCCATCGACTTGGCCGAAGACCGTGATAGGTTTAGAAACCTGTTAGATGAAATCAATTTAAAACAGCCAGCCAATGCAACGTGTGTGTCTGCCGAAGAAGGCATAAGATTGGCAGATCAGATCGGTTATCCTATTGTTGTCCGGCCATCTTACGTTCTAGGCGGAAGAGCTATGGAAATAATTCATGACTCCAGTAACCTTGTAAGATATATGCGTGAAGCTGTGAAAGTTTCTGGTGACAGTCCTGTGCTAATCGATAGCTTTTTACAGGATGCAATAGAAGTTGATGTGGATGCGTTATCAGACGGCAAAAATGTCTTTGTCGCAGGTGTTATGGAGCATATCGAAGAAGCTGGTATTCACTCTGGAGATTCAGCGTGTTCGTTGCCACCGCATTCTCTCTCGGAGTCGATTATTAGTGAAATACGTAATCAGACAAGAGCGCTTGCAATAAAAATTGGCGTAAAAGGGCTAATGAATGCCCAGTTTGCGGTTAAAGATCAAGAGATATACCTACTAGAAGTTAACCCGAGAGCAAGTCGAACCGTCCCATTTGTTGCAAAAAGTATTGGTTATCCTATTGCAAAGATTGCAGCTAGACTAATGACTGGCGAGAAGCTAACTGATTTTGATCTTCAGAATAATGACTCTAAACATATTTGTGTTAAAGAAGCTGTTTTCCCGTTTGCTAGATTTCCTGGTGACGATTTACTACTGGGGCCTGAAATGAAATCAACTGGCGAAGTAATGGGTATTGACACAAATTTCGGACGAGCATTTGCTAAAGCTCAACTTGCTGCAGGTATAGAATTACCATTGCAGGGAAGCGTATTTTTATCCGTAAGAGATCGGGATAAAAGCGCAATAATACCTATAGCAGTTTCACTTTTTAAATTAGGATACAATTTGGTTGCTACAAACGGCACTGCAAAAGCACTTTCGGAGACTGAAGTGCCGGTAACTGTTATAAACAAAGTTCATCAGGGGCGACCACATATTGTAGATTCCATAAAGAATGGAGAAATCCAGCTTGTAGTTAATACAACCGATGGTGCCCAAACAATTTCTGATAGTTACGAACTCAGGCGTGCTACACTTGAACATCAAATTCCCTATTTCACCACTATTGCTGGCAGCCAAGCCATGCTCGAAGCGATTGCTGCTTTATTTAGCGGCGGTCTTGAAGTTAAAACTCTTCAGTCTTATTCTCACAATCTCAAGCATTAGGACGTATAGTCCACAAAAAGTTTTTATTGTATTCTTACCTTGTGACTACATGGTATTATTGGTCAAACTATTTTATTAATCTATTGATATAGCGCGAGCATACACAGGGCATCATTATGGAAAAGCACCCCATGACACCAGAGGGTCATGCTAAATTAAAGGAAGAGCTTAATCGCTTAAAAAATAAGGAGCGACCCCATATTATTTCTGAGATTGCCACAGCCAGAGAACATGGCGATTTGTCAGAAAATGCCGAATATCATGCTGCCAAGGACCGGCAAGGCATGATAGAAGCCCGAATTGCCGAGTTAGAAAGTAAAATAGGACTAGCAGATGTTATAGATATCTCTAATCTGTCCAGCGATCGCATTCAGTTTGGGGCAATTGTAACTATTGTCGATGAGGAAACTGATGAAGAGAAAACTTACCAGTTAGTTGGCGCTGACGAATCTGATGTGAATCAGGGACTGTTATCTATTTCATCTCCTTTAGCCCGAGCTCTTATTGGAAAAGAAAATGGAAATGCTATAGAAATTGATACGCCAGGCGGCAGGCGAAATTATGAAATTCTTTCTATAGCTTACAATAAAATAAAATTTTAAGATTAGATATTCGAGTTAACGAAAAGATCTATTTTCACAGCCGTTATACGTAATGTAGGAGAATAATAATGGTAGAGCGTTATGGGCTCATGGTTCCGGGAGCAAAGAACAAAACTTCCTCCATTGAGGTTGTTTCAGCTTATAAGCGTAATACCATTGGTCACGTTGCCACCGCAGACGAAATAGTTTTAAACACGGCTCTTACCAATGCATATAAATTGTTTAGAAATCGAAATAGTTGGCTTCCAGCCTGGAAACGCGTGGATATTTTGGAGCGAACAGTTTCAATAATGTCAAAAAGAGCAGATTATTTAGCATTAGAATCTGCCAGAGAGGGTGGCAAACCATTATTAGATTCAAAACATGAAGTAGCGCGCGCCATTGACGGGGTAAAACTTTGCATTGAGACTCTTCGCACCCAATCCGGTGAAGAAATACCAATGGGTATTTCACGATCTTCGATTAATCGACTTGCGTTTACCAGTCTAGAGCCCATTGGAGTGGTAGCAGCAGTAAGTGCATTCAATCACCCCCTAAACCTAATTATACACCAGGTATGTCCGGCCGTCGCAGCAGGCTGTCCCGTTATTGTCAAACCTTCAGAGGACACTCCTCTATCCTGCCTCAGATTCGTTAAGATTCTTCGTGAAGCTGGACTGCCTGATGAATGGTGCCAACCTTTGATTACTAGTAGTAGAGAAGTTTCTGAAAAACTTGTAACCGATTCGCGTGTTGGATTTTTTTCATTCATAGGGAGTGCGAAAGTTGGATGGATGCTCAGATCTAAATTAGCCTCAGGAACGCGCTGTGCATTAGAGCATGGTGGCGTGGCGCCAGTAATTTTAGCTTCTGATGCCGATCTGAAACGTGCAATTCCATTGTTAACAAAGGGTGGGTTTTACCATGCCGGGCAAGTTTGCGTATCGGTACAAAGAGTGTTTGCTCATGATTCAATTGCACAATCAGTGGCTCGCAGCTTAGCTAAATCAGCAAAATCTCTTAAGGTTGGTGACCCTACTAAAATCAATACTGAAGTTGGCCCACTTATAAGACCAGGTGAAGTAGACCGGATAGACGAATGGGTAACTGAAGCAAAGGCTGGTGGGGCTACGATTCTAGCAGGAGGTAAAAAGCTCTCAAATACCTGCTACTCTCCGACAGTACTTTGGAACCCAAAACAGAAGGCACGCGTTAGCCAAAATGAAATTTTTGGACCGGTAATTTGCGTCTATCCTTATCGTTCGATCGATCAAGCCATTGCAAGATCTAATGGCTTGGAAGTTTCATTTCAAGCCGCAGTTTTTACACAAAACCTTGATACCGCCCTGAAAGTGTACAAACGAATAGATGCCTCTGCTGTCATGCTCAATGATCACACTGCATTTAGAGTAGACTGGATGCCATTTGCTGGATTAAAGCATTCTGGCCATGGTACCGGAGGTATTCATCATACAATGGATGAAATGCAGGTAAAGAAAATGATGGTAATAAATTCTCCACTACTCTAACAACACTCTGCATTTGAGACTAAGTTTCCAAAACTACTGGAGGTCTATACACCCCACACACCCTGCTAAATTCTTATAGGAACAGGTGGTCTTCATCCGCTCGTGCCTATACAGGAACAATTTCCCATTAAGAGAATTCTTTCGCTAGATACTATATTTCTTCTTGTTCTGAAGTTAACGAAAGGTCCATAATTCTCCACTTAAACCTTTTATATTTTAATTTTTGAAGGCCACGCCATCAAATTAGATAGATATGAACAAATGCTAATCAGCAAATACTATTTCTAACGGTTGTTTGAATAATCTCAATATTTCAAGTAGGAACTTCACTAATAATTTTTATGTATAACAAATAGGAACTTATTCATGCGCCTAATTGACTATTTTGAACGAGGACTCCGCTACTATCCTGACCGAGCATGTCTTATTGACATGAATGGGGAACATACATATCAGGATGTTGCTGAACGAAGTCACCAAACTGCTAACGCCATGATTTCGGCCGGTCTCAAACCTGAAGATACAGTTGCGATCCTTAGTCCAAACTGTGCACTTGCCTTCGAAGTATGGATTGGCGCTGCTAGAGCTGGTGGCGCCTGGGTCGGTTTAGCCGCACTCGCATCAGTCGATGAAAACATTTTTGTAATTAATAGTAGGAAGACAGAGTGGTTGTTTTATCATTCCTCTTTTGAAGATGAGATTGAAAAGATTAAGGAACAATGCCCAAACCTGAAATATATATTCTGTTTAGATAGTCAAGACAAAAGCCATCCTTATTTTTTAGACCATATATCTAAATTCGAACGAAGATCACCAGAACTTCCCTATTACAGAGACAAAGTAATTAGTCATTTTACTTCCGGCGGAACCACCGGTCAGCCAAAAGGTGCAATGTGGTCAAATTTAACTTGGGAGGCCTGGTGTGCCAACATGTATGCACATATGCCTATCCACAAACCACCTGTACATCTGGTAGCATCCGCAATGTCTCATGGAGCAGGTGTGTTTGCTTGGCCTACACTTGCATATGGCGGAACCGTCGTCTGTATCCCTCGGGCAGAACCCCTGGCAGTAATGGAAGCTATGGATAAGTACCGAGTAACCCATACTTTTTTACCTCCAACTGTCATTTATATGATGTTAGCTCACCAACGTATTAATGAGTATGATTTTAGTGCTATGGACTACTTTGTTTACGGCGGGGCTCCAATGTCCACTCATAAAGTAAAACAAGCCATGGATATATTTGGCCCATGCATGACCCAAATTTATGGACAGGCAGAATGTCCCTGCACAATCGGAATTCTCTCACCTGATGATCATCTTAATGCTCTTAACGACCCCGATAAAGAGGGTCGACTCCTGAGCTGCGGTCGCCCCCCCGTCTTTGTTAAAGTAGAGATGATGGACGATGAAGGAAAAATATTAGAAACCGGCGAATGGGGGGAAATCGTCGTAAGGGGCACTCTGGTCTCTTTAGGCTATTATGGGGATCTGGAAGCCACAAAGGCCAATCAAGCCCATGGTTGGCATCATACAGGCGATATTGGCTATAAAGATAAAGACGGATTTATATATATAGTTGATAGAAAAAAGGATATGATAATCTCCGGGGGACTGAATGTGTTCCCTATTGAAATCGAACGTTTAATATGGAGCCATCCGGCGGTTCAAGATTGCGCCGTAATTGGAGTACCGGATGAAAAATGGGGCGAAGCAGTAAAAGCAGTCATTGAGTTGAAATCAGGCCAGTCCGTGACCGAAAAGGAAATAATTTCACTTTGTAAGGAAAAACTTTCCGCATATAAGGCTCCAAAAACGGTGGAAGTTTGGAATGAATTGCCAAGAAGCGGTGTAGGTAAGGTTCTTAAACGCAAGGTACGTGAGCATTTTTGGGTCGGAATAGACCGTAAAATTTAATTTGATTTGCACTATTTCTGTGGAGAATACTTATGCAAAAAGTAGTAATTGGTGGAACTGGCATAACATCGTTTGGAAAGTTCCAAGATAGCGGGTTAAGATCTCTGACCGAACATGCAGTTAGTGATGCTTTGAAGGATTCTTCCACCTCATCCGACGAAGTAGACATGATTTTCTTCGGTAATGCGGCAGGAGGCCTACTAACTGGACAAGAGTGTGCTCGTGGACAGGTAGCGTTAAGAAAAACGGGGCTCTTGGGAAAACCAATTATTAACGTAGAAAATGCATGTGCATCTTCTTCTTCGGCGTTTCATCTTGCGCACATGGCGATCGCCTCAGGTCGTGCAGAAATTGCTCTGGCCATAGGTGCTGAAAAAATGAGCAACGAGGATCGTAGCAAACCCATAAAAGCACTCGAAGCCGCAGCTGATCTCGAGGAACTAGAGAGGCTGAAAGCTCGCATTTCTCCTAACGGCGCAGGTAGTGGTTCAGTATTTATGGATCTTTATTCGGATGTAGCTCGAAACTACATGTCTACCACTGAAGCCACTATAGAGGACTTTGCAAGAGTATCGGTTAAACAACGCCAGTCGGGTATGCTTAACCCAATCTCCCAGTTTCGTAGTCAAGTGGGGCTAGATGAAGTATTAAACAGCCGGATGATTGCTGACCCATTAACGCTCATGATGTGTTCTCCCATTGGGGATGGCGCAGCTGCTCTAGTATTAATGAGTGAATCGATGGCACACAAAAAAGAATTGCAATATGTACGTGTTCTGGCCTGCGAGATGAAATCTGGACAAGGGGATAATCCTCAGGCACCTCCTGTCGCGGCCGCCGCGGCGAAAGCAGCCTTTAATGCAGCGTCCATAGACCCCAATGATTTAGATGTTGTGGAACTACATGACGCTGCAGCGCCCGCTGAACTTCTACTGTCAGAGCAACTTAGCCTTTGCCGTCCAGGAGACGCAGTCGCCCTACTTCGTTCCGGAAAAACTAGTCTTGGAGGAAAAATGCCTATTAATCCCAGTGGTGGTCTTATTAGTAAAGGCCATCCAATTGGCGCAACAGGGGCTGCACAATTAGTTGAACTCTCTGATCAATTACGTAACCGAGCGGGTAAACGGCAAAAGGAGGGTGCCCGTATAGCACTTGCAGAAAACGGTGGGGGTTGGATTGGAAATGATGCTGCAGCCGCAGTGGTAACTATTCTTGGCTCGCCTTCATGACAATAAATTATTATGGAGTAGCATATGTTAAAGTTAAGCGACTTTGCCGGCCGTTTACTGCGAACTGATAGCCCCGATACTCTTGGAATACCAACACAAAATTTAATCGAGGACGCGATTGATAGGAAAAATTACGAAGAAGCCAAGAATCTTAATCGTACAGCCCTTAATGAATTCAAAGCACTGCATGACTTATATTGTGATTGGGTTTGGGATATGTTGAGCAAAATATCCGATCGCTTTGGTGAGAATGAAGTTTATATAATGCTGCGGGCAACTCAGGAAAAATGGATGCTAAAACGTACCTGGAAAGCATTTACAAAGATGGATGTAAAAACGCAAGTAAATTTAACAGCTGAGATGATGCGAACTCATCGCTGTGGTCCAAAACAAGATGGAGAATTGAAAAAATCCGAAGACCAAGAAAAATTTAGCATTATTATGGATCCTTGTGGGAGTGGCGGAAGAATGCGACGTGGCGACCCCATAGACGGCACTCCCTCTCGACTTGGGCCACCCTATAACTTTGGTGTAACAAAGGAAAAACATTCATGGTCTTGGGGGAAAAAAGGGGTGCCACTTTATTGCACACATTGTGCAGTAAATGAAATTCTACCAATCGAGTGGGGGGGGTATCCCCTATGGGTAACTGAATACAATCAAGACGAACTGCAACCTTGTCGTTGGCTATTTTATAAACAACCTAGCCAAATTCCGGAAAAATATTGGATCATTATAGGCAAAAAAAAACCAGATAATATAAAGGTAC
>CAYRUX010000097.1:0-4605 GCA_964427515.1 uncultured Rhizobiaceae bacterium | reverse complement strand
GGGCACATATTCGACAATGGTCTTTTACCCCCGTCAATTGAATTAGGCACCCCTGGTCTGGGGTCAAACCACATAATTGCATTGTTCATTAAAATACCGGTTTCTGGCAATACAACCTTTGACACAAAAGGGGACAGCTGTGTTTGCGTAAGCGCGACAACCGTACCCTCCGAGTCGACAGCACTTATGTGGCTGGTACAGTCAGACGTAGTACTTGAATTGATATTGGGAACATCTCCATCTTGTCGCAAACGATGATCATTAGCTAATGAGATAGAGCGCGCAAAATACTTATACGTTTCCGCGTCAACTCCCCCTTTAAACGCGCATTGCCCTTCCAAATATTTAAGAACTTCAAGCAAAGTGGGGCCAGCAGTTAGCCGTGGGGCGGCATAAATATTTGCTTCTCTATATTGATGGCTTGAAACTTCAAAAATTATGGCTTCGTAGCTAGATAGGTCAGAACTATCTAATCGACAGCCACTCCTTGATAAATCCTTTAAAATTTTTTCTGCAATTTCACCTCTGTAGAAATCTGTTGCTCCAGCTACTGATAACCGAGCAAGCGTTTCGGGAAGGTTTCCCAGCCTTATTCGTGGCGGTCGTCGTCCCCACTGGCCGGCAGCAGGAAATCCTCCCGGCAAATAAATACTTGCCGCAGTGGGGTCTTTAACCAGATCTTCAGCAGCGGCTGCGATAGAGACTGTTGAGTACCAGTCTACCACCATACCCTGTTCCGCACTATCAAGAGCAGGTTTAAGTATTTCTGACCAAGGCAAACTACCAAATTGATCTAATGCTAGTGCCAAGCCTGCGACCTGGGTCGGCAAGGCGATGGAATAAAATCCTTTTAAATTTCGATCGTCAAGAACTGCCGGCCAGCTAAACATGTCTCCGCCTTTAATACCTGTCATCGGATAATCAGTCGGATCCAAGTTTTTGGAAGACACCATTCCAAAATCTACTACCTGTGCTCTTTCTTCTCCGCAGCGCAGAACAATCATATAGCCACCACCACCTAAACCGCTCATCCAAGGCTCAACGGTGGCCAACATGAAACTTGTGGCAACAGCGGCGTCAATCGCATTCCCACCGCGAGCTAAGACCCTGGCGCCCGCTTCTGACGCTTTATAGTGCTGACTGGAAACTAGACCCTTTGAGCTTTCTCTTACCCCCTTTGAAACACGCCACTGCTCGTCAGGCGGACGCTGAGGCACGGACACTGAAACCATCGATCCTACTTAAGTTTCTCGAAAAGTAACCGGGTCAACGATGTTAAGACGGGTAATATAACGTTGGAAAAATAACGCTAGTAATAACGGGGGAAGAATTGAAAGCCCACTCGCTGCTGAGAAAAGTGCCATACCCGAATATCCGGTCGCAGTTAAAGGCGAAATTGCGAGCAAAGCAGGAGAGAGTGTCTGAGCACTTGTTCCGCCAGTAAGAATTATACCAAAAAGCAACTCATTCCATGAAAACAAAAACGCGATAATAAACGCTGCACTAATTCCGGGAGCAGCCATAGGCAAAATTATATGCCAGAGCACACCTAACCGACTGCACCCGTCTAACCGTGCAGCACGCTCCATTTCTACGGGTAATGTCGCAAAATACCCCATAAGAACCCATGTCAATAAAGGAATAACACCCGTAAGGTATGTCAGTATCAACCCCCCATGATTACCAACCAACCCCACCTCACGAAATAATGTAAAATAAGGAATAAGAATAGCAATTGGCGGTAACACACGGGTCATCAAAAGAGTAAATAACAATGGCGTCTTTGCCGGAAAACTAAAGCGTCCAAATGCATAGCCGGCTATAGCGGCTATAACCGTACCTATAATGGCTGTCGGCAACGCAACAATAAAACTATTTAAAAATCCCATCGCAATGGACTTAGTTTGCCCGCCAAATATAGCTTCCACTTTTGAGAGTCCAAGGATCCGCGAATAATTGTCAACGGTAGGATTCTCCACAGCCCGGAATATGCCCTGCTGAATTTCCGGCTCTGTCATGAAAGAAGCATAGTACATCCAAAAAAACGGTACAAAGGTCCACAAACCTACAGCCGCTGCCGAAATGCCTATAAATATCTTTTCCCTGCGGCTGATCATGCGTTAGCCCTGATAGGTTTCTTACTTTCTATAGCCCTACGAGTTTGAGTTTTTTTCTGGGTCAAAGCCACAAAATATGCAATCGCTAAAATAGTAGCTATAATTATGAGAATGTAAGATGAAGCAGCCGCTAAACCATACTGAGAAAATTGGAAATTATAGCGGAAGATAAGTAGCGGCAATATCTGCGTGACGGTACCTGGCCCTCCTCCAGTCATCGCATAAATTAAATCAAACTGTCTAAAAGCTTCAACTGTCACAACTACTAGAACAATCAGAACAGCATAGCGAATATGCGGTAATGTAACGTATTGAAAACGTGCAAACATACCGGCTCGGTCGATACGAGCACAATTGTATAGGTCTTTTGGAATCGTTTGGAGAGCTGCTAAAAAGAAAAAAGCACCGAGTGGAGCCATATGCCATACAAACGCAAGAGAAACCCAAAACATCGCCCAGTCAGAACTCATCCAGAGTGTTCCAGGGAAAATTCCCGTCATGACACCCCAAGTCGGCTCGAGTATGATTGTCCACATTGTGGCAGTTACTACTTCCGATACTGCCCACGGCAATAATATCATAGCTCGCAATAAGCTACGGCCGGCAAATTCTTGGTTTAGAACTAGAGCTATTCCAAGGGAAAGAACAAAAGACAGTACGACTGAAACTCCAGCAAAATATAGACTGCGAAGTGTCGCAAAAATAGTTTCCTCTTCAGTAAGTGCTTCCCCCCACTTGTCAAACCCAACGTAGTCTTGAGATCTCAGAATTACGTTTGTTTCATGTAGGCTTAACCAAAATGAATAACCCAGCGGTATTATGATAATGATTAGATGAAATACGATCACACCCGATACGATCAACAAGGCAAACTGAGGATCTGTTAGAGAAGCTCTTATTTGTGACGGCGCGGCCATTTTGAAACTATTAACCCCAATCTCTAGTCTAAAAGTATCTTATTCGAAATTCACTTATCGTTAACGCTAGTGATAAATTAAATTAGTGGGGATGAATCCGTTTTCCGGATGCATCAAAAAAGTATATCTTGCCATGAGGCAAACTGAGAGGAACCTTATCCCCTACCTTTGTTACAAGATCCGGCAATGCCCGAACCTTAAATAAACCTGATGCTTCTGTTATATGACCCTCTGCTATGCTTCCAAAGCTAATATCCAGAAATAGGTCGGAACCGACCGGTTCTGTCTCAAAGACAGTACCCTCTATTAGTGAATGACCGTCGCCTTGTTCGCCGACAAGAACACTCTCAGGTCGAATACCTAATATTACACTATCACCAGAGCGTGTTACACCTGGAGGCAAACTTAGATTAAAACCAGCACTTACAAAACAGTCCTTCCCGTTTTTTGTACCAAAATTACCATTTACAAAATTCATTCCTGGATTTCCAAGAAATCCAGCGACCATTGTACTAGTTGGAAGGTCATAAATATCAGCCGGTGGGCCATGTTGAAGCAGTTTTGCATTATCCATAACAGCAATCTTGTCCGCCATGGTCATTGCCTCAACCTGATCATGGGTTACATAGATAAACGTCGCTCCCAAGCGCTCATGTAACTTTTTAATTTCCACCCGCATGTCTACCCGTAATTTTGCATCCAAACTTGAAAGAGGTTCATCAAAAAGGAATACGGCTGGATCACGAACTACAGCACGGCCAAGCGCTACACGCTGCCTCTGACCACCGGACAATTCATGCGGCTTTCTCTCTAGCAATTCACCGATACGTAACAGGTCGGCAACATTCTCAACCCTCTTACGAATTTCACTTTTATTGACCTTGGCCATTTTGAGAGGAAAAGCAACATTCTGATAAGCGGTCATATGTGGGTAAAGGGCAATACTCTGAAATACCATAGCTATATCTCGCTGATCAGGTGAAACTTTCTCAACCCGATTACCTGCTATGGAGATATGGCCAGAAGTAGGGGTCTCTAATCCTGCAATCATGTTGAGAGTTGTCGTCTTCCCACACCCCGAAGGACCAAGAAGAACGACAAACTCTCCATCTGTTATAGTGAGCGACAAATCGTCAACTGCAACAGTATCACCAAACTTTTTTGTTATATTATCAAGCGAAACTGTTGCCATGACCTACGCTCACTTCCTAATCAACACCACCTAAACCTAGGTATACTTCTTATGCAATTTATCCCAAAGCTTACGCAAATCCTTCACCGCTTCCTTAGGCGTGATAGATCCTTGTAAAATTAGGTCGTTTGCGAGCATGTCATGCATCACTGCATCCCACTCCTGATACCATGGAGCTTTAAGGTGATTCGGTCCCATTGCACGTTCCCGACCATCATACTGCCATTGATAAGCCTGCTCACCAAATTCTGGATGCATCCACTTCATTAGTGCTGCTTTGGAATCTGGATCACTATAAACTGCCGGAAATGGTATAGGCAGGTTCGCCTTCTCTACCCAGCGCTTATGCGTGTGATACTCACCTTTACTATTGGCGGCG
>CAYRUX010000096.1:0-56513 GCA_964427515.1 uncultured Rhizobiaceae bacterium | reverse complement strand
ACATCATTACCGTGGATTATATCTTTCAAAGTTTTTTGAATGCAAAAGCTTCGTGGATCGGCTTTTTTTCCTGTGGTGCCGTTTGGGTTTGTTGCCCAGTTACTGAAACGACACGCCGATAAACAACCCATGCAGTTAGCTTGGTCATTACGAATCTGACGCGCTTTTTTATCCGTTACAAAAATTAAGGTGGAGTCGGGAGTTTTCATTGCTCTATTGAAGCCTTTACGCAGCCATTCCTGAGCTCTTTTAAAATCACCTTTGGTTAAATAAAAAGAGCGTCCTCTAGGTCCAGGTGTAAATTTTTGATTGTGATCACCTAGAGGTTCAGATGTAAAAGCTAGCTGTCGGTTTTCGCGCTCTTCAAGTTCGTTAATAAACTTGTTACGTACGGCTGATGAATAAAATCCTGTTGGACTGAACTTATTTAGATTTACATCACCTTTCTTTAATTTCAAAAGGCGTCTTTTCCAATGATCAGATATTGGGCTTTCTTTTGTAACCAACGGGCGAGTTCCTAGCTGGAAGGCAATTGGGCCAATCTCGTTATTATCCAACCAATGCTCCCAGTCGCGTAAATACCACACACCACCAGCCATAATAATTGGTACGGTAGTTAAGCCGAAACCCTTCATCAGATCTCTTAGATCACGTACTCGTGGATATGGATCCTCAGGATTAAGAGGGTTCTCATTATTGGAGAGGCCATTGTGGCCACCGGCACGCCATGGGTCTTCATAAACCACGCCACCTAACCAGTCAGAAAATTTATGATAAGAACGTTTCCAAAGGGCACGAAATGCCCGAGCTGAAGAAACTATGGGATAGTAATGTACTTGATATTGATTGGCAATTTCAGCAATTCGATAGGGCATCCCAGCTCCGCAAGTAACACCGTGAACCATTCCTTTGGTTCGATCTAATATTGCCCTCAGTATCCTCTCGCTCGCTGCCATCTCCCAAAGGATGTTCATGTGTAAGCGCCCATTTCCTCCAGAGGTTTCATGCGCTATCTGTGCTTGAGTTACGCCTCCTTCTACAGCGTATTTAACTAATTCTTCATGGCGTTCTTTTCGTGTTCGTCCGTGATATGATTGAAGTATAGGTTTGCCAGCGCTGTCATATGAGTCAGCATTGACCCCCGAAAAAGTCCCTACGGCTCCAGCAGCAGCCCACGCGCCTGATGAAAGGCCATTTGTCACGCCGATGCCTTTGCCTCCTTCAACTAGTGGCAGAACTTCCTTTCCAGATATAACCAATGGCTTGAGTGCCTTCATAGCTTCTCTAGACCTATTCACAATGTATGCCGTTATCACCGACAAAAATATTTAACTAAAAACCAATAACTGAGCATCACCTAATATAGCATGAACAAAATGTTTAGCTAATAACATAAACACATTTTTGCAATACTACGAACAATTATGGGAGCATTGTTCATTCGCTTAATTTTCTTCTTGTGGTGCAATTTCTTCACCTGTTTCCTGATCAACAACCTTCATGCTTAATTTTATTTTACCACGGTCATCAATTGCCAATACTTTAACGTTGACTTTATCACCTTCGTTTAACACGTCAGCTACAGTTTTAATTCGTGTAGTTGCTATTTCACTGATATGAACAAGTCCATCACGTTTACCAATAAAATTAACAAATGCACCGAAATCCATGATCTTTACTACTTTGCCAGCATAGATTTCTCCGACCTCTGGTTCTGCAATAATGTCATTAATCATTTTTAAAGCAGCCTCTCCAGCTTCGGCCTCCACGGCAGCAACTTGAATGGTTCCATCATCCTCAATGTCAATTTTGGTTCCAGTGGTTTCACAGATCTCACGGATCATTTTACCACCAGGCCCAATGATTTCTCTTATTCGATCTTTGGGCACAGAGATGGTTGTGATGCGTGGTGCAGTATCACTTACAGTATCTCTGGATGTGTCAATTGCTTTTGACATCTCTTTGAGAATATGGTTTCTCCCCTCATTTGCTTGTTCAAGAGCTACTCGCATTATTTCCTCAGTAATGCTAGTAATTTTTATATCCATTTGTAGTGAGGTGATGCCTTTTTCAGAACCTGCAACTTTAAAGTCCATATCTCCTAAATGATCTTCATCTCCCAGACTATCACTTAATACGGCATATTTTTCGTCTTCCTTGATCAGACCCATAGCAATGCCAGCGACAGGTCGAGCCAGTGGAACACCTGCATCCATAAGAGCAAGTGAAGATCCACACACGGTTGCCATTGAAGACGAGCCGTTTGATTCTGTAATTTCCGATACCACCCTGATAGTATAGGGAAATTCTTCATTAGGTGGCAGCAATGGATGAATCGCCCGCCAGGCTAGCTTTCCGTGTCCAATTTCTCGTCTTCCTGGCCCTCTTAAGAAACGGGCCTCTCCAACTGAGTAGGGTGGAAAATTATAATGTAGCATAAAGCCTTCGCGGTATTCTCCCTCCAATACATCCATAATCTGAGCATCTTGACCCGTACCTAAGGTCGTTACTACTAAGGCTTGTGTTTCTCCGCGTGTAAAAAGTGCTGATCCATGACTGCGGGGCAGAATTCCCACCTCACTAACTATCTGGCGCACCTCTCGCGTATCGCGACCATCAATCCGATCACCCGTTTCTAAAATTTGAGTACGTACTATATCGCGTTCAATATCTTTAAGGATAGAAGGTATTTCGTTTGGTACATTGCCGTCCTCGTCCACTAAACTTACTGTTACAGAATTTTTAATTTCAGATATACGATTTTGTCTCTCAGTTTTGGATTTAATTGAATAGGCTTCTCGGAGGTCGCTTTCTGAAAGTTTAACAACTTTAGAAATTAGGTCTGTATTCTTTTCTAAGACAGGCATATTCCAAGGATCTTTAGCGCAGGCTTCTGCAAGTTCAATTATGACATCGAAAACAGGTTGCATTGCCTTATGTCCGAAGGTTACTGCACCTAACATAATTTCTTCATTGAGTTCATTTGCTTCTGACTCTACCATCAGAACACCATTTTGAGTTCCCGCGACAACAAGGTCTAATTGGCTATCGGAACGTTGCTCAAGAGTAGTATTAACAACATATTCCTCGTTAATATACCCGACTCTACAGCCAGCAATAGGGCCCATAAATGGAATACCAGAAATTGTGAGTGCAGCAGAGGCGCCAACCATAGCAACCATGTCTGGGTCATTTTGCATGTCATGCGAAAGAACCGTACAGATGACTTGTGTCTCGTTTTTAAAACCGTCAGCAAATAAAGGGCGGATTGGTCGATCTATTAATCTACATACAAGTGTTTCTTTTTCCCCAGGTCTTCCTTCACGTTTAAAAAATCCGCCCGGAATTTTACCATTAGCAAATGCTTTTTCCTCATAATTCACTGTAAGCGGGAAAAAGTCTGCACCCTCTCGAGCTTCTTTTTCAGCAACTACTGTGCACAATACGGTGGTTTGCCCATAGGTAACTAACACTGCACCATCAGCTTGTCGTGCCAATTTACCTGTTTCGAAAATTAGGGGACGACCACCCCAAGTGGTTTCTTTTCTAGTGATATTGAACATATTTTATTTCCCTTAAGCCTATAAACAAAGTACCCCATGTACTTTATTCTTGGTAATTACCGATATATTTCTAAGACAATTGCATCCCTTATCGCAACAAGTAGTCAGAGACTATAACGCCATTTCTTGCGCCACTGATATCTAACAAATATATCCCAAGTGTTATTAATTGTCTGGATGAGTTTTGTATGTTTATCCTAAATCTACTTACGTAGTCCCAATCGCTGGATAATATCTGAATAACATTTATCATCCTCTTGTTTGAGATAATCTAAAAGACGCCGACGGCGACTAACCATCTTTAGCAAACCGCGTCTTGAATGTTGATCCTTAGTGTGAGTGCGAAAATGGTCAGTAAGATTATTTATTCGCTCAGTAAGTATAGCGACCTGCACTTCTGGCGAGCCGGTATCATTAGTAGATTTGCCAAACTCACTCATTAGCTCCGATTTTTTTGCGGCAGTAATCGACATCTAATATCTCCGATTTTTAAAGGTTAAAAACGCGTACTGGGCAAAGCTCGCCCATATAAATTTTTGCCAAAGCAATGAGCCTTTTCCCAGATTTGACACGTACTGTTGGTATATCAGTGTTAAATCCAGAGATCGTTTGCCCATGACTAAGTCGCTTTGCGTCCGACTCATCAAGTTCTAGTGCCGGGATGTCGGCCAGCGGTGCCTCAACTGGTTGAACGTAAGCTGCAAGGCGCGCACTATGCACCAGTGTTTCCAATTTATCCAGCGAAATCGCAACGTTTACATCAAAAGGACCAGCAATCGTACGACGTAACTCTATTATATGACTGACAGTACCAAGGCATTCTCCCAAATCTCTTGCAAGTGCCCTGATATAAGTACCTTTACTACAACGGACATATAAAGTTGCAGTGTTACGGTCACTTTGAAGTAATTTAAGGTTTTGAATTTGCACCAAACGGGGAGGCAAACAAAAATCAACATCTGAGCGGGCTAATGTATATGCTCGTTGACCTGAAACTTTTAATGCGGAGAAGGCGGGTGGAATCTGCCAAACTTCCCCAATAAACTTCTCGATAATATTTGTAATTTCCGATGAAGTAGGGCGTTTGCTGCATGTTTTTATTATCTTTCCCTCAGCGTCATCGGTATTACGTGCTTCGCCCCACTTGAGTGTGAAATTATAGTCTTTATTTCCATTCAAGACATAGGATACGGTCTTAGTTGCTTCGCCTAGTGCAATTGCTAATACTCCTGTAGCTAGAGGGTCGAGAGTGCCAGCATGTCCAACTTTTACTCCACCTAACAAATGCTTTATACGTCCAACAACACGGGCTGACGATAATCCCTTGGGTTTGTCAATTATGAGCCAACCATTTACGTAGTCACTGCTAGCCTTACAAACGCTACTCATTTTTTGCAGAAGTTTTTTCTAACAATGCGTCAATACGGCTTGCATTCTCCAAAGAGCGATCTAATTCAAACTTAAGTATGGGCGCATATCTTAATTTTACTCGTTTAGCGACTTGACCACGTAAAAATGGCGTCGCTCGATCTAAAGCTTCGATAATTTGTGAGCTATTAGTACTATCTCGGCCGAAAGGTACGAAAAATATTTTTGCTTGCTTGAGATCCCGACTTGCTAATACTTGAGTAATAGTAATGTTCAAATTAGCTAGAAAAGGATCTCTTATTGGCGCATTTATAAATGTATCTGTCAGCACCTCACGCAAAAGCTCGCCAACTCGCAGTTGACGCTGGCTTGGAGCGCCCGATATTTTCGTATGTTTGTGTCCCATAAATCAACATTCCATAAACGGAATAGATTATAGCTATAGCTTTCTTGTTAAGAATCGAGAGATCTTGCAATTTCCTGAACTTCATATATTTCTAATAAATCTCCTTCGCGAATATCAGAATAATTCTCAAAGGCCATTCCGCATTCAAACCCTTCTTTTACTTCCCGAACATCATCTTTGAAACGCCTTAATGTTTTTAGAGAGCCGTTATGGATTACGATATCATCGCGCAATAGACGCATTTTTGCCCCTCGTTTTACTAAGCCGTCTGTTACGCGACAACCTGCTATTTTTCCTACCTTGCCCACACTAAAGATTTGTAGAATTTGTGCATTCCCTAAAACTTGCTCATTGAGGGTGGGTTTTAGTAAACCTTCTAACATTCCTTTTGTAGCATCAACGACCTCATAAATAATAGAATAGTAAGATATATTTATTTCATCTTGTTGAGCTAGTCTTCGAGCATGAGGATTGGCACGAACATTGAAGCCAATAATTTGAGCATTAGACGCTTGGGCTAAAACTACATCTGATTCAGTAATTCCTAAGACGCCAATGTTGAGAATATGGACTGAAACTTCATCATTAGATAAATTTTCTAAAGCCATTTTTAATGCTTCAGTCGACCCATGGACGTCCGTTTTGATTACTAACGGTAAAATTTGCAATCCATCTTTTCCTGTATTTGCAAACATTTGTTCTACATTCATGGGAGCGGCGCTTTTGGCGGATCTAATTTCCTGTAAACGAGTGCTGCGAAATTCGCTGATCTCTCTGGCTCTTCGTTCATTTGGTACTACAACAAGATCGTCACCAGCATTCGGTGGCGTGCCGAGACCTAGTACTTCCACGGGGCATGATGGAGTAGCAATTTTCCTCGGTTTTCCGCGTTCATCCATCATAGCTTTAACTCTGCCCCAATCGGAGCCTGCAACAACTATATCGCCAACGTTTAAGGTTCCACGCTGAACTAATATTGTGGCTACAACACCCCGCCCCTTGTCTATTCTAGACTCGATTACCACACCGTCGGCAGACCGATTAGGATTGGCTTTTAGCTCTAATAATTCAGCCTGGAGGATAACGGCCTCTTCCAGTCTGTCCAAGTTTAGCTTCTCCACTGCTGAAACTTCTACAGATAATACATCTCCCCCCATTTCTTCAGTAACAACTTCGTGTTGTAAAAGCTCTTGTCTAACTTTGTCAGCTTTAGCATCTGGACGATCTATCTTGTTGATAGCTACAATTATAGGTACCTTGGCCGCGCGGGCGTGATTTATTGCTTCTATCGTTTGAGGCATTACACCATCGTCTGCTGCAACCACTAAAATTACAATATCTGTTATTTTTGCTCCTCGAGAACGCATTTTGGTAAAAGCTGCGTGGCCAGGTGTGTCGATAAAAGTTATTCTTGAACCATTTTCTAATTCAACTTGATACGCCCCTATATGCTGGGTTATGCCTCCCATTTCTCCAGCCGCAATATCAGTAGTCCTCAAAACATCTAATAAAGAAGTTTTCCCGTGGTCCACATGACCCATAATTGTTACGATGGGTGGTCGTGATATGAGTGTAGAAGGTTCATCTGCTTCCCCCTCAAGGCCAATTTCAACATCTGAAGCGCTGACGCGTTTTACTTTATGCCCAAACTCGTGAACGACGAGTTCAGCTGTGTCACCCTCAACCACCTGAGTCATGCTTGCTGTAATACCCAATTGCAATAGTTTTTTAACGACTTCGATGCCACGGATTGCCATCCGGTTTGCTAGTTCTTGCACAGTAATAGTTTCTGGTACGACAACTTCCCGAACAACCGGTGCTGCATCTTCAGCACCGGTGTTATCTTCGGTTGCACGACGTTCCCGCTCACGCTGACGCTTTAGCGATGCCAAGCTCCTGCTACGTTCTTCATTCTCCTCAGTTTCTAAAGCAGCAGAAACGGTAAGTTTACGACTTCGACGGTTGGAGTCACGATCTCGCTTGCCGGCGAGTACAGCCCGGCGCTGATCTGATTTACGCCTGCCTTTGCGGGGAAGATCTTCATCTTCCAAATAGCTTTCGTCATCAACTTTCTTGGGGTTAGAGCTGGCACCAGTAGTTGGTTGTGTTTCCTTCGTTTCCACAGGTTCCGCTAGCCGTCGAGCTGCTTCAGCTTCGGCTTCTTTTCTTTTACTTTCTTCTTCTTTCCGACGAGATGTTTCCTCTGCTGCGCGGCGTTCTGCAAGTGCTCTTTCAGCCGCCCGAACGACCTCTTCTTCTCTTAGACGAGCCGCTTCACTCTCAGCTTCTTTTCGTTTCCTATCTTCTTCCTTAACTGCAACCTCTACGGCCTTCGCTCGGGTAGCTTTTTCTTCCTGCGTCAAAGTTCGGAGAACAACACGAGATTTTGGAGTATTCTTAGTCAAATTTTCATTATTTTTCTTAGCATCGGGAGTTGAAGTTGGGTCAAGTTTTGCTGTGATTGCATTATCAACATCAATACTAATATTTGCTGAACTTGGTGCTGACGTCCCTCCCCCCTTTATACTTCGTTTTCTCCGAACCTCCACAGCTACTGATCTGCTTCTACCGTGAGAAAAGCTTTGGCGAACCTGACCTGTGTCACTTGTTCTGCCAGTCTTGCTACCACCCTGTGATTTCAAGGAAAGAGGTTTTTTGGCTTTTTGAGAACCGTTTTCGTCCTTATCGCTCATTTAATTCCTGCTCAATTCAATTTAACTATGTGGAGAAGAGATCTAACGTTTACAAATTTACTAGGTTCATTTCGCACAACTTTGCCAAACAGTGTGTAAAATACTTCCCTTGTTGTGGCTCAACTTACTCACGGAGCATCCTCCCTAGTATCAACAGAATTTTCATTTTCTGCAGACTGTTGCTCATTTGGTTCTATTTTTTCAGTTTCCAAATTGTCATCTTCAAACCAATGAGCTCGTGCTGACATTATAATTTCATTAGCTTTTTCGAGATTTGGAATAAACTCGCCCAAAATTTCCATTAATTCATCCCCAGCTAAATCAGCCAGGTTATCGAGAGATTTGATTCCAGCTTACCCAAGGGCGACCTGTGCACCTGGAGTTAATATAGCTAAGGATGCTAAAGCGTCCTGTCCCCCTAGTTCTACTCGTGTATTTGCGAGTTCAATATTTTTCTTTTCTACGTAACTTGCTGCTCGTTGTATTAGCTCCTCAGCTATTTCCTCATCGAAACTCTCAACTGAAGAGAGCTCTTCAGAAGCAACGAAAGCCACCTCTTCAATGCTTGCAAACCCTTCTGTAACTAGTAGATGCGCGATTACATCATCAACGTCTAATGCATTCATAAACAATTCAGTTCTGGAACGAACTTCTTCTTGGCGACGGTCAGACTCTTCAGCATCCGTTAGTATATCTATGTCCCATCCAGATAGTTGCGAAGCTAAACGTACATTCTGCCCCCGACGCCCGATAGCTAGACTTAGTTGTTCATCAGGCACAACAACTTCTATGCGTTTGGCATCTTCATCAAGCACTACTTTAGATACTTCGGCGGGTGCTAACGCATTTACAATTGATGCTGCGGGATCTGGAGACCACTGTATAATATCAATTTTCTCACCTTGTAGTTCTCCCACCACAGCTTGAACGCGTGAACCGCGCATTCCTACGCAAGCGCCCACTGGGTCTATACTGGTATCATTTGAAAATACGGAAATTTTAGCTCGGCTTCCTGGATCTCTTGCTACCGACTTAATTTCTATAATTCCATCATATATTTCCGGTACTTCCTGAGAAAATAATTTAGCCATAAAATTAGGGTGTGTACGGGAAATAAATATTTGTGGCCCTCGTTGCTCCCTCCTCACGTCAAATATGTATCCTCGAACCCTGTCGCCGTTACGGAAAGATTCGCGTGGCAGCAAATCCTCTCGTCGAATAACGCCTTCACCTCGGCCAAGATCAACTGTAACGCCACCAAAATCTGCCCTCTTTACTAGGCCACTTGCAATTTCACCTACTCGATCCTTATATTCTTCATATTGTCGAGCGCGCTCTGCTTCACGAACTTTTTGTACTATCACTTGTTTTGCGGTTTGGGCAGCAATCCTACCAAAATCTATAGGAGGTAGAGCGTCAGCAAGATAATCTCCTACTTGCGCAGCTGGGTTACGTTCTTGAGCCTCCGAAATGCTGATTTGAGTGGCACTATTTTCTATTGGATCAACTACCTCCAAGTAACGCATAAGTCGAATCTCTCCAGTACTTCTATCTATTTCTGTTCGAATATCGTGTTCCTGGCCATATTTACGTTTTCCTGCATGAGTAATAGCTTGCTCCATAGCTTCTAAAACTAGATCACGTTCAATGCTTTTTTCACGCGCAACTGCGTCGGCAACTTGGAGAAGTTCTAATCGAGCAAGACCAATTGTTTCCGTTTCCATTTTAATTACATCCGTTTTTTTCTTTTGCTTCCAAAATAAGATTATCTGATGGTATTAATTTTGCTTTTTCAATATTAGAGAAAGGTATACTCGCTGGGTCACCGTTATGACAAATACCAACATTATCATTTTCCAATCCTAACAATCGGCCATGAAATCTTTTTCGACCATTTTTTGGTTCAAATAGTTCGATTTTCGCTTCGAAACCGGCAAACCGTTCAAAATCATTTAAACGTGTCAATGGTCGATCGAGTCCTGGGGAACTAATTTCCAAATTATAATTTCCGTCTATTGGATCGTTGATATCTAGCAGTGCAGATACCAGTCTACTAGCAATTGCACACTCATCTATTGATAATGCCCCATAGTCACTTCGTTCAATCATAATCTGAAGAGTTGGGCGTCCAGATCCTCCATATCGTACCCGAACAACCTCAAGGCCGAGACCCTTAAGGGATGGAGCAACTAATTCCTTTACGCGGCGCATTTTTTCCATGCTTGAAACTCATGGTCAACGTGCCGAGGGTATAAGAAATAAACAAAACACTGCTACTGCCTTTTTAGTTATATTAAGTTCTAGCCTCATATTAATCTAAGCATAAACTATCTCTGTTTATCCCCTCCCTTCAAGTAATTTCTATTTTTTTCAATAATTTACTGTTTTTAACTTTACGAGGAACGCGTTTAAATTGCAAAAATATGGGCTTTTTACTGTCTTTAACTGCTTTATCTTCGTATCTTGTTAGTGGCCAGTCCACGGGGCGATTATGCCAATCGCTAGATTTTTCAGCTGTCCAATAGAACCATTGATGTTTCAACATGATCAGTAGTGCCCACCTTGCGTACTCTAAATGATCTGTTGAAAACCGAAGTTCGCCATTGTCTGCCAAAATATTAGCAAAACATGTCACGATTTCATTCGTAATAATGCGTCTCATCTTATGGCGAGATTAAGGCCAAGGATCAGGAAAAAGTATAAAAAGTCGGTTAATTGTACCTTCAGGTAAACGCCTTATTAGTGGAAGCGCATCATCGGTAAAAATACGAATATTGCACAAATTGTCGGTCGAAATGTGTTTTAGTAAGCTGGCTACTCCGTTAAGGAACGGTTCACAAGCAATAAAACCTACATTTGGGTTTTGTTTTGCTTGCCAAGCAGTATGTTCTCCAGCGCCGAATCCAATTTCTAACCATACTTCCTTGATATTGCATGCAAAAAAGCTATGCGGCTCAATCGTTTCTTCAAATATTTCTAGATCGATTTTTAAACGAGGTAATAAGTCTTCCATTAGGATTTTTTGTTTGGTTCTAAGTTTATGACCTTTGCGCCGACCAAATACCCTACCACTATTAGTTTGATTGTCGCCTGACATAGTCGATTGTCTTAAGAAAAGCGACCCATTAATTCTGAAACCAAATCAGTTTTTTCCCATGAAAAGCCACCATCAGGGTCGGGTTCTCTACCAAAGTGACCATAAGCAGCGGTTCGAGAATATATAGGTTTATTAAGACCTAGATGTTTCCTTATACCTCGCGGGGTAAGATCCATAATTTCGTCTAAGGTTTTAGAAAGATCAGACTCATCGACAGTTCCAGTACCATGACTGTCAATATAAATTGATAGTGGTTTAGCAATTCCAATTGCGTAACCCAGTTGTATGGTGCATCGCTCAGCGAGCCCAGCGGCAACAATATTTTTGGCTAAATATCTAGCAGCGTATGCTGCTGACCGATCAACTTTCGAGGGGTCTTTTCCTGAAAAAGCCCCGCCACCATGTGGGGCGGAACCACCATAAGTATCGACTATAATTTTTCGACCTGTTAATCCTGTATCACCGTCAGGCCCTCCGATTACAAACCGACCCGTTGGGTTAACATAAAATTTGTCATCAGGGCACATCCAATCATTCGGCAATGATTTTATTACATATGGACGTACGATCTCTCTTACCTCTTCTTGTGTTAAAGATGCTAAATGCTGCGTAGAGACTACAACAGATGAAGCTCCAATAGGTTTTCCGTTTTCGTATCTTAATGTTACTTGACTTTTTGAGTCTGGAAGGAGGCCTGGTTCCACTCCAGAATGTCGTGCTTTAGCCATAGAATATAAGATGGAATGAGAATAATAGATTGCTGCTGGCATAAGTACAGGTGTATCGCAGCACGCGTATCCGAACATTATTCCTTGATCACCCGCACCTTCGTCTTTATTACCAAGCCCATCCACGCCCATTGCAATATCGCTCGATTGAGAATGAATATGAACTTCTACATTAGCATTCTCCCAGTGAAATCCATCTTGTTCATACCCAATATCCCTAACGGCCTCACGAGCAGTCTCTTCGATTATCTTATTAGTTATTGAGTCTGGGCCTCTTACTTCACCTGCTAGGACAATACGATTAGTTGTAACCATTGTTTCGCAAGCTACACGGGCTTCTGGTTCTAGCCCAATATATAAATCTACAATCGCATCTGATATTCGATCGCAAACTTTATCCGGATGTCCTTCAGAAACAGACTCACTGGTAAACAAATGATTAAATATCGACAAAATAACTCCCTTTATGCAGAAAACTTTATTAAATTTGATAAGCCAAGAGAAAGTATGGTGTGCTAATCGTTCTCTGGACGTTTTGTGTCAATTTTTATCGTTGTGGTCAAGCTATTTGCCAGAGTTTTGGAGTCAATAATAGTTTAAATAAGAAATGTTTTTAAGCAAGCTTGCTCAAACTTTATACGTCCAAGAAACAACGATTTGTGGCCCAAATATAGGTTAGAAGCGAGACTAATATATTTATTAGTCCAGTTTTAAGATTGTCCTTAGAGCTATCACGGCTAAAGAAATCAAAGAAATGATTACTAAAAACCAATTTCCCAATATTGCGTATGGTGTAGGAGCCGTTTCTTTCGGCAGCACAATATTTAGGATTCCGGCGTGACCTAGTGGAAGATATGCAATGCGTCGACCAAAAGGATCGAAGGCAGCTGAAATACCAGTATTTGCGGCACGTATTATGGGCAGTCCCTCCTCTACAGCACGAAAACGTGCAGCTTGTAAATGTTGATAGGGTCCAGCTGTACGACCAAACCAGCCATCATTAGTAATATTAAGAAGCCAGGCCGGCCGATCGTTAATTTCCGTAACTTCACCAGGAAAAATAGCCTCATAGCATATCAAAGGGCTAAATGGTGGTAAATTAGGAACGTAAAGTGTTTTTGGTCCAGTTCCTGAAGAAAAGTCTATATCTCCATACGTAAGTTTTGCAAAACTCATAACACTTCTGATTGGCATATACTCCCCGAATGGTACAAGATGGTGTTTATCGTAGGACGCAACTATTTTACTGTCGGAATCTAAAGCATAGAGACTATTCCAAATTTTTTCTTTTTGCCCATTAGTTTGGGTAGTAGCTTTCCTCAATGCGCCTGTAATTAAGATTCCATTATGAGGTATCACTGTAGCGAGCCATTCAGCCAGATCGTTGTTATTGCTAATGTCGTAGGGTACGGCTGTTTCTGGCCAAATTATGTAAGTACTTTCGGGGGGGCGTGCCTCGATTGTCATTGAAACATGTTTTTCAAGAGCTTTTTTTCTGGTTAAAGGATCCCATTTTAATTCTTGCTCTATGTTTGCTTGAACAATCATTACCTGTATGTTTGTCGAACTGGGTACACCATGAAGCCAAAGTCTCGCATTTCCGCTAATAGCAATTAACAAAATTAAAAATATTATAATAATTGGGCCAAGGCACTTTACTTTTTCATGACTTCTTTTCTTTTTTCCAACAAGCGCAGCCACTGATGCACCAAGAACAGTAAAAAAGCTTAATCCATATGTACCAAATAAGGCCACACTTTGGAGCATGCCATCCGTTACACTCCAAGCGCTTCCAATGGGGTTCATTGGAAAGCCCGTTAATATTTCGCCACGAAGCCACTCAGTAAAAGCCCATGATACGCTGAATAGTATTATTCGTGATAATCCAGTTCTACCAGATAAAAATACAAACAAAGCTACAAGGGCGGGAAATATCGCTAACCCCGCACATAAGGCTAATACAGCGGGAATAGCTAACCATGCAAACTTATTTGTATCCAATAACAAGGCTGACCCAACCCAGTAACAGGAAAAAATAAAATATCCAAAGCCAAAGTACCAACCTGCAGAAATTGTCTGGCGGACAGATGATGAAGAAGCAATCAACCAAATTAGACCGGTGAATGCCGGTATAAGCAGAGGTAGAATATTTGCAGGAGGAAGAGAAAAGGCGGCACAGATGCCAAATAAAAAGCTAAATCCAGAGCGCTTCCAACCTTTGGAGGTTTCGATAAAGTATCGAATCTTTAAGGCGTACTCATTAAGGGCGCACAATAGGTTGTTGGTGGTATATTGAGTAATCACCTTTTATTATACTTAGTTGCTGATGCAGTGTTGCTCACTCTGACTTGCTTAACTCGTCTTGGGTCTGCATCAATTATCTCAAAAGATAACCCAGCCGGATGATTCAGGCGATCGTGTAAAAGTGGTACCTTACCTGCTAAACGTGAGACTAGACCACCAACGGTTTCAACTTCTTCATCAATTTCACTTGATCTAAGTACTACATCAAAATGTGCTTCTAGTTCTCTGATTGGGGTTCGGGCATCAGCCTCTACAATACCGTTAACTGTAATTTTAAGTGTAGGAGACGGTAATGCATCATGTTCATCTTCAATTTCACCGACGATCTCTTCAACTAAATTTTCAATTGTGACGAGTCCGTCAGTTCCACCATATTCATCTACTATTATCGCCATGTGTAGCCGACTTGTTCGCATTTTAGCAAGCAAATCAATTATAGGCATGGATTGTGGTGCAAAAAGCAGTGGGCGGGTGATATTAGGCAAGTTAAAATTTTTAGAACTACCCCAAAAAGCCATAACGTCTCTAATATGTACCATCCCTACCACTTCATCCAGGGTATCGCGATATACAGGCATTCTTGAGTGCCCGTTTTTCTTTATTAATGATACGATCTCATCCAATGCTGAGGACTCTTCAACGGCAACAATATCTGGTCGTGGAACCATGGCTTCCTCGGCTTTTATTCGACCAAAGTGAATGAGATTCATTAATAAATCTCTTTCTTTAGGTGTAATCTGCTCAGAAATATCTTCTTCTTCTTCAATTAATTCTTCTAATGACTCTTGCCATGTTGTATCAACATTGCGCCCAAAAATATGCAATATCCACGTGCTAATGGAACGAAAGAAAAAAGAATTAGAGCGCTCTTCTTTCGTTGAATTCACCGATTGAATGTCTAGTGACTTATCCTTGTCGTTCATAGATTTTATACTTTGTCGTATTAATCATATGGATTTTTAAATCCTATTTTTTCTAGAGCCAGTATTTCTAGATTTTCCATTATTGAAGCATCACTGTCTAGTTCGTGGTCATAGCCTATAAGGTGCAGCACGCCGTGAATTACAAGATGACTTACATGTGCATTTAAACCGATATTTGAGTTATTAGCTTCGGAGCACGCCGTGTCGAGGGAAATTATTATATCACCTAGTATCCTCGACAAGTTACTTGCGTTCACGCTTTTTGTTTCTGTATAACTAAATGAAAGAACATTGGTTGCTTTATTGATACCCCGAAATTCTTTGTTCAGGGACTTTAAAAGTGCGTCATTTGCTAGGATAACCGCAAGTTCGTCGGCTTCAGGCTGAGAAGTCACGGCCAAAGCAGAATGCACCGCTCGTCTTATAATATGTGATGCTTTAGGAAGCGTTGTCCGCCAAGCTTCGTGCTTTATGGATATTTCTATCACCATTTGAATCTTTAGAATCATTTCCTGGATGATTAGTAAAGTTATCTTTTAAGTTGTTTGCAGGATACTCGATCCGACTATGATAGACTCCCATAGTCAAAACACGGGTAAAAGCTTCTTCAATTCGTGTAAGATCATCTATGGTTAATGGACAATCTGATAACTGGCCGTCTGTCATTTTTTGAGCTATGACTTTCCCAACTCGTTCTTTTAACTCAAAGGGACTTGGATTATTTAGTGCTCGTGTGGCTGCCTCTACTGAATCACCGAGCATGATGATGCCAGACTCTCGAGTGTTTGGTTTCGGCCCAGGATATCGGTAATCGAGTTCGTTTACTTTCGTGCCAGTATCATGCGCATTTTCTAAAGCACGCTGATAAAATATTCGCAAAAGAGTAGTTCCTTGATGCTGTGTAATTGCTTCAATTACCGGACGTCCCATTCGATGCGCACGAGCAATTTTAATACCTTCTGTTATATGGGCAAAAATTATTCGTGCAGACAATTCCGGCGGAAGACCATCATGAATATTTCCTTTGCGTTGATTTTCAGCAAAGTATACTGGTCGAACTGATTTTCCGACATCATGGTACAGAGCCATAACACGGCACTGAAGCGCGTTGGCTCCAATTGATTCAGCTGCTGCTTCAGATAGATTGGCAACCATAAATGAGTGATGATAGGTTCCTGGTGACTGAAGCGCCAATGATTTAAGTAATGGATGGTCTCCAGATGCAAGCTCCATGAGACGAACATCTGTAGTTTCATCAAAAGCAAACTCAAATAATGGCAACAATCCCATGGCTAGGGCGGCAACAATACCACCTGATACCAAACCAAAAGCAACTATAATCGGAATATCGGAAAACACTGTACTACTCGCCAGAACCAACACAAGGGGTACTGCTATTGCTTGGACGACGGCTAACGCTGCACCCACTTTAAGTAAATCTTGGCGATGCCTGCAGCGTCTTGCTGCTATTCCAGCTACTAAAACACCAATAAGATAATATGCTGCTAACCAAATGTCGCCATCTGCATGGTAGGTAACGAGGAGTGATAGTACTACGCCTACCATCAAACTTACTCTAGCATTTACGAAGATAGTTATTATGACAGCTGATAATGCAACAGGACTCAGAAATGCAGCTGCATCTGGGTTTATGCCAATACCCTCAGAAATACCATGACCCGCATAAAGAGCACCAAGACAAATAAGACCAGTAGTGATTATAGTGGCGATTATAATATATCCACTTTTTCTAGAAAAATGTATGGGCTGTTTTCCGCTTCGGAAAAAGAAGGCGCCCAATCCAACCAAGCCAGTCAAAAATACGGCGAAAGCTAAACTATCAACCCAACCAAGCCCACCCTCTCTGGCATCGTTCAGTGCGATTATACGAGATAGAGTTCTTTGTGTTACTCTGTCGCCTTCCCTTATAATAACTTCACCCCGACTTATATGCATTGTTGCGGGTTCTATAGATGTTAATGCTATGTTTGTGGCGATTCGAGTGGCCTCAGTACTATAGATAACGTTGTGCTCCATAAGTGAAAGGGCAGTTTCTAAAATCCAGGTTCGTAAGCTTCGAGCCGAGCCATAAGGTGCTTCTCGAGCCTTTGCTCTCATTATTCGCCAAGCACCGGATACGTCCGTTATAGTATCAAAATGAAATAACGTTGTGCTGTCCTGGCTTTTAACACTACGAAGTTCAATAGCACCCCGTTCTGGCAGTAGAGCCAGGTCGTGCATCACCATTCTTTCAGCTGGGAGAGATAAAAAATAACCTAAAGCTTCGCCAGCATCTTCGATTTCGTCCAGTCCCTCCAATAATTGAAAAACACCGGCGTTAACAGGAAGCCCTAATTCTGCTTCAAATGCGACTATACGTTGTGGCACGTTAAGTTTATCTTGGCTTTTACGGAGAGCCACGTTTTCAATTGCTGTGACAGAGCGATTTCTAATTTCGAAAAGCAATTCAGGATCATAAACAAACTGCGGTCGGACAGAATCTATGGCCTGTTTTTCACGTAATGCTGTTTCTTCTGGGTCAGATACTTCTAGATTTCTGTCTGCCCTAATAGTTTCTGATGCAATGCTATTTAGATGTGGAATTGGCAGGCTGGATGAGCCTAGTGGAGCAAAGAGTGCTGTCATTGCAACTACAAACAGAATTAATAATGGCCAGTCTAATAAAGGTCGAGAAATATTCCAACGTTCCTCTGCAAGGGCTCGAATCGCTGAGGAGGACAATAGCTTGCGCTCCGCCTGAAGACTCCGGTCAAAAAGTGAGCTAGTATCTTTAGTCATTGACGCTTCTCGGGAGCATTCGAAACGTGAGCTCTCTTTTCCCTGTTCTCGTAGGCTTGTACGATACGAGTAACTAGGGGATTTCTAACGACGTCATTGTTAGAAAATCTTACGAATGACGCTCCTTTCATGCCTTCCAGTGTTTTTACGGCCTCTCCCAAACCAGACACTGAACCGGGAGGTAAATCAATTTGTGAAAGATCGCCGGTTATTACCATACGAGAATGTTCCCCAAGTCGTGTTAAGAACATTTTCATTTGGACGGGGGTCGTGTTCTGTGCTTCGTCTAGAATTACGATGGCGTTCGCAAGTGTTCGACCTCTCATAAATGCTAGTGGAGCAATTTCAATTTCTCCAGTTGCCAACCGTTTTAAAACTGTATCTGTAGGTATCATGTCATTTAGAGCATCGTAAAGTGGTCTAAGATAAGGATCCACTTTTTCTTTTATATCACCTGGAAGAAAGCCAAGACGTTCCCCGGCCTCAACTGCTGGTCGAGAAAGAATAATTCTTTCTACTTGGCCTGACAGGTACATGGAAACAGCAAAGGCAACTGCAATATAGGTTTTTCCAGTTCCTGCCGGGCCCAGCCCAAATACGAGCTCATGTTTTTGCATCGCTTCAATATACTTTGCTTGTCTAGGAGCACGTGGAGAAACCGGGCGCTTTCTCGTTTGAATTGGAGATACTTGAAAATCGTTTTCCGATCCTTCTTCCTCCGTCAGTTTTGGCGTCATTCGAATCACGGCATCCACATCACTAGAATTAATATTTTTGTTTTTATGAAGTTTCTTGTACAACTCTTTTAGGATTAATTTTGCTAGGTTGACCTGCTCCAAGGATCCAATAATTTCCAGTTTGGTGCCTCTAGAGCTTATTGTTACGTTTAAAGCATGCTCAATCTGAGCCAAAAACCTATCGTGTTCTCCGAATAGCAGCGGTAAAATGCTATTGTTGTCAAAGTTTAGCTGCGTCCTCACTTTAACGTAATTTTCATCCCTAATTGGAAGCTGCTTCAACCAGATCACCTACTAGTAGTTGACATGATATTTGACCGAGTGAGATTTCTATACTCTGTAGATTCCCCTTCTAAGCGACTATTATTTGCTTTGGTTACCGTGATATCTACGGTTTGACCGAGATAGGTGTTTGGCAGATTAGCATTTATCCATTGGGCATATGGTGTTTTTCCAACCAATTGATTTATATTGCGTCTGGAGGAGCGCTCAAACATCACTGGCAGAGTTAGGCCAACGGTTGAGGAATTATATTTAGTTTGGTATTTATTAAGTGCTTTCTGTAATACCTTGAGTCGTATGTCCTTTACTGCTTCAGGTACGGACTCTTTAGCTTCTGCTGCCGGTGTTCCTGGCCGTCGACTGTACTTAAATGAAAATGATTGGGCAAAACCTATATTCTTCACTAACTTCAGTGTCTGTTCAAAATCGGTGTCAGTTTCACCTGGATAACCGACAATAAAATCGCTAGAAATAGCAATATCTGGTCTTGCTTTTCGTAAGGATTGAATTTGTCGTTGATAATACCCTACTGTGTGACGTCTGTTCATTGCCTTTAAAATCCGGTCAGATCCAGTTTGTACGGGAAGATGCAGAAAGGGCATTAAAATTGATATATTACGGTGCGCACCTATCAAATCAGCGGTTAAATCTCGAGGATGGGACGTTGTATAACGAATTCTATCAAGACCCTCGATATCGGCTAATTGATATATCAAATCGGCTAGGGTAAATTCTTTCCCTCCATTAACGTTTGATTGGCCATGGTAAGAGTTGACGTTTTGTCCCAGTAACGTGATTTCTCTAGCCCCTTTATCAACAAGCCGCCGAGCTTCCGAATCAATATCTACTACTGGCCGAGAATATTCACTGCCTCGAGTGTAAGGTACAACGCAGAAAGTACAAAATCGATCACAACCCTCTTGTATAGTTAGAAACACACTAATGTTATTTTCCCCATTAGTTTTTATCGTTTCTTCAGGTAAATAATCGAATTTACTCTTTTTAGGAAATTCAATGTCAACTAATGAATGAGATTGTGCCTCATGTATTAAACTAGGAAGCCGGTGATAATTTTGTGGTCCCATAACTAGATCTACATACGGTGCTCGGCGGAGTATTTCTTTTCCTTCTGCCTGACCAACGCACCCACCTATTGCTAGAAGCATTTGTTTGCCATTTTCCCGTCTAGCAATTTTTATCTTGTTTAATCTACCTAATTCCGAATACATTTTTTCAGAAGCTTTTTCTCTAATGTGGCAAGTATTTAGGACAATAAGATCAGCTTCTTTGGGATTTGTAGTATTTATATAGCCACATGTTGCTAGGACATCCGACATGCGAGCGGAATCATAGACATTCATTTGGCAACCGTATGTTTTCAAGTAGAGTTTTTTTGCCACGACTTTCCTCTGCCAATGCTTCATGCCCGACTATTCGTCGTGCGTCATAACACTGACAGGCACTTTGTTGTCAACATTCAAGTGTGTTCTGACGTAAACTTACCACCGGTCTATTTGGTGTCAAGCCGTGTCAGATACATAGCTTTTTTTGTGGGAATTTTTGGATATCCACCATTTTTGCTTATTTGAAGGGTGCAATCGACCGTGGATCGCTCGTGACACACCATCCGCTATTTCTGCTTCGCAATGCATAGCCATGTCTTTTCTTGAGGAAAATTGTTCAATTGTAACAGGTTTATGAAACTCTATTGCTATAGTTGTGTGGCCCAGTCCAAAAACATTCCATAGATGGCCAGCCAGTTCCATGTCTCCGTACCAAGCAAAATTTGGTCGATAATTCCGGCCAACTGGTATGCCATCTAGTTTAACATATGCAATTGAGATAGGTTGTACCATGATAGCTGCATCGTTAATTTGCTTTTCTGCAACACCAAAAAACGCGCTTTTAAAAGGTAAAACTCTATTCCCATCATTACTAGTTCCTTCAGGGAAAAGGATAAGGTTGTCCCCATCTAGGAGGCGTTTATGAATTTCATCGCGATGTTTTGCAGTACGGCTTATTCTTCTTTCAATAAATACACTTCTTTGAAGTTTCGCCAACAACCCAAAAACCGGCCAGCTTCGTACTTCTGCTTTAGCAATAAATGAACCCTGGATCACAGAGCCCAACAAACAAATATCCAAATAGGATGTATGATTGCACACGAAGAGTGTCGGTTTATGTTCAGATAACTTACCATACTGTTCGATGCGAAAAGCTAATATTTGGCATACGCCACGATGCCAAATCATGGGGATGCGTTCTGCGAGAGGTAACTTTAAGCTTGTTAGCACAACTTGAAGTGGAAGAAGCGCAGCTGTCCACGCGACAAATCTAATCGCTGTAAACAAAGCCATCATGTCAATTTGTTTCGGTACTTTTGTGTAACTAAGTCGGTCTTTACGACAATGCTTACATCTACGCTGTTCCACTGTCGATCAATAACAGCGCCATCTCCAACAAAACCATTTAGTCTTAAATAACCCTTAATTAAAGGTGGAATAGCACGAATGGCTACTTTTTGGTCTAGTTTGTCTTTCGTTAGATAATTCATTTTTATAAAGTGCTCTGGTTGAGCTACCGGACGCATTTCTTTTGGTGCTAGATGAAAATGATGCAAATACGAGAGAATCATAGCATATTCGGATGGATCCGTACCTTCAAAACTTGCACACCCAAACATTAGTGGAACTTCATAATGTAAAACATACGCAGCGATACCTCGCCACAATAGAGTCATAGTAGCCCTGTTGCGGTATGGAGCTTCTACGCAGGATCGACCTAACTCAAGAAGTTCTCCGGGATGGTCTAAAACACTTTCTATATTATATTCCCAGGAAGAATAAAACCCACAATGATTTTCGGCAATAGAACGTCTTAATAACCTGTAGGTGCCTACTACCTGTGGTTCCGTTGTTGGTCGGCCATGATCCACCACCATTAAATGGTCGCAATACTCGTCAAATCGGTCAAAATCGAGTTTTGCTTCTGCCATTTCACCACTAGGGCGAGCCGCCATTTCTTCATAAAAAACTCTATAGCGAAGAGATTGTGCAGCACGAATTTCATCGTCACTTTGAGCTAAACGAACTTCAAGGCTACCAGCAGTTATACCCGACATGAAGTTACCAGTTGGCACGAAGTTATCTATTCTTTTTTCGTTTTTTTGAGCTAATTGGAACTACATATAGTTCCAAACGATGGTCAACTAACTCGTAACCGTTCTCTTTAGCGATTTTTGCTTGAAGTTTCTCAATCTCGTTATTCTGGAATTCTATTACTTTACCACTTTCCACATCAATTAAGTGATCGTGATGTTCGCTATCAGCTTTCTCGTAACGCGAACGTCCACCACCAAAATCATGTTTTTCTATTATGCCAGCTTCTTCCAACAATCGAACTGTTCGATATACAGTTGCCAAACTAATATTATTATCAATTGCATTAGCGCGACTATGTACGTTTTCTACATTAGGATGGTCGCTAGCATTTGATAGAACTCTAGCAATTATACGCCTTTGCTCAGTCATTTTTAGGCCAAGTTCAATACATCTTAGTTCCAAGTCTTGCCCGCTAGGTTTTAGCTTAGATGCCATAGAATCCAATTGTCCTTGCACTCGCCGATTTATTATATAGATACGCCAAACTATCCAGGTTAATCGCTAAATAATTCCAGCATCTCTTACTTTTCACATTGTAACACTTTTTCGAGTCTATAATCTACCTTTTGCAGAGGAAAACTTGGTATCTTGTGTCAAACCACACTTGAAGATATTGGCATCTACATTTAAACCGTTTTTCCTACGATAATATTTTGATCGTCGGCCTACTTTCCAAAAACCTGCCTTTAAATAAAGTTGCTTGGCTGGATAATTATCTTCCGCTACTTCAAGAAATAGAGCATTTAGACCATTTTTGATGGCATAAGATTTTGCCTCGTTAATAAGGCATAATCCCAGTCCATTGCGCCGGGTGTGTGGCGCAACAGCAAGCGAAAGAATCTCCCCTTCAGCACTAATACTGCGACAAATTATAAACCCTAGAACATTACTATTAATTGGAATTAAATATCCAAATACACCGGGCGATGATATTAAGTTTTTTAATACATCAACGGTCCAAGAATCATCAAAACAGAGCGCATGGAGGGGAGCAATAACTGAACACATATTTTGCGTAATGGGTTCAAGTGTAAAGGACGTAGAATGACGCATTTCTAGATCAGGGTTTAACAGTTTTGTGTTCTCGTCCAATACTAGGGTTTCGAAGATATAGGGGTCTTACCGTCGTTTGTTCGCGCAAATTACGTCCTCGTTTTGCAACAATCTTAGTAATAAGGTTTGCCTGTGGATAATGTGGTACATCAGGAATAGTAAATCTCCAGTCCAGTTTATAAAGAAATTCCGCTATTATAGTTGAGCCACTACCAACCAATGTAATACGTGGTTTTTCAGGAAATTTACTAGATAAATATGTAGGTAGGTTATCCAAGCTGATAACGAATGGATCAGATAAAGGTTTTTCCGCATTCCAGAAAATTTGTATATATAGCTGGTTCCGGCGAGCATCTAATGTTGCAGCAATTATTTCATCGGACTTTGGTTTTGATACAGCTGCTGCAAGTGTTTGGAGTGTAGTGACGCCTATTAGGGGTAATTCGGAAGCCAATGCTAGACCCCGGGCAGTTGCAAGGCCAATCCGAACACCGGTAAAGGATCCGGGGCCGACCGTGACGGCAATACCGTTAAGTGAAGAGAAATTAAATTTAGCTTTTTCCATAGTTCTCAGAATCATTGGAATTAAAATTTCTGCCTGCTGTTTTTTGCTGCAGTCGATATATTCTTCAGTAATGATACCATCTGACCAGCATGCTACCGAGCAAGATGTTGTAGCTGCATCAAAAGCGAGAAGATTCATAGTAATTTCCAGATTTTTGTTTGATTATAATATAATAGCGAATTCGACACTAAGACAAATTGCGTGGTGATTTCTGATATAGATGACAAACTAAATTGCGTTGTTCTTGTAATTGTGTTCACTGGGGGTACTCCGAAGATAGTTTTATAGTATTTACAATGTATAGAATGTTGAAAATATGGCTTTAATTAGAATCATACCTCCCGAATTCGATGTTGAACTGGCTATAGCTTATGCAACCTCTAACAACGTTACAGGAAAAAAAATATATTGTAACTCAGGCTGTTGGCTTCATGAGGATGCGGCAAACGCACTTTTGATAGCAATTGGCTATGCTAACGATTTGGGGTTGAAATTCTGTATATTTGATGCGTTTAGACCGGTAGAAGCACAATGGAAACTTTGGAATCATAGCCCAAACCCCAATTTTCTTGTTCATCCAAGAAAAGGGTCTCCACATTCTCGTGGAATTGCTATAGATCTTACGCTCCTAAAGCGTGATGGTAATAATTTTCTTAACATGGGCACAGACTTTGACAATTTTAGTGAAAAGGCTTTTCATAATTCACAGTTCATTACCCCTGAAGTCAGGCAAAATCGATATACTTTATTGGGATTGATGGTTAGCGCTGGATGGGATTACTATCTTAACGAGTGGTGGCATTATCAGTTATTCAATTCAAAAAACTATGAGTTGTTGTCTGATAGTGATGCTGGTACAGGGTTAATGAAGGAAAATGGTGTTGAGTAAATTCACTAACCGACTTAGAAAACTTAAATTGAAGCTTCTTTCATATTGCCTGATTGGGAGTGTGGTTGTTTGGTTGCCTAGTTTGTGCTTAGCTGCCGACTCGGCAGTTATTCTTCAGTATCATCGTTTTGGTGAATCAGATATGCCGTCTACCAATGTGTCATTGGAGCAATTTGACGAGCATTTAGATTATCTTATATCTGGTGGCTATACTGTTTTACCGGTACCTCATATTATTGCGGCGTTGCGTTCTGGCACATCTCGTCCTGATAACGCAGTGGGTATTACTATAGATGACGCGGCTGTTTCGGTATTTAAAGAAGCATGGCCCCGATTAAGTGCTGCCGGGTTTCCGTTTACAGTTTTTGTTGCGACGCAAGCAGTGGATGGTCGTTATAAGCGTACCATGAGCTGGGATCAAATTAGAATTCTAGTAGATGGTGGAGTTACAATAGGAAATCACAGTAGCTCACATGGACATTTATGGTTAAAGGATATAACCGACGCCCATAACGATATAGAGGAAGCGCAAAATCGTTTTGAGCAGGAATTAGGGTTTAAACCTCAAATTTTTGCTTATCCGTTTGGTGAGTACAACACGGAATTACGTGATTTGTTAGAAGATCTGAATTTTGACGCTGCATTTGGACAGAACTCCGGATCGGTGAGCACGCAAGGTGATTTTCTTACACTTCCAAGATTTGCGCTTAATGAACATTATGGAAGTTTAGTGCGCTTTAAACTGATTATTAATACCTTGCCACTTCCGGTTCGTGATATTACGCCGGCAGATCCTATACTGGTTAGGAATCCGCCTAATATTGGCTTTACAATAGATGAGACGATCGAGGATGTAGAAAAGGTCGCTTGTTATGCTTCTAATCAGGGCTCAGTTCAGATTGAACTTTTGGGAGCGAGTCGTGTGGAGCTTAGAATGTCACAAGAATTAAATGCGGGTAGAAACAGGATCAATTGTACACTTCCTGGACCAGACAATCGTTGGCGGTGGCTCGGCTTGCAATATATCGTGCCATGATTAAACATATATTCAAAATATTTTGCAATTTCGAGATATAAAGGCGTTAAATTTCCTAAAAATAATGTTTTAGTTTTCGTATTCGGATAAAATTTATAGGGCAATCTTTATCTTAAACTACTCAATACGTAACTATCTTTGGCTAATTGTGTATTATCAAGCCGCCTAAGTTTATTTGATGAAATGATATCTTGAATAGTCTTAACATATTTAAAGCCACGTTCAGAATAATTTACTAATGTACTAGCCAACACGTGACCATCGACTAATTTATGGTTCGATCGCATTTTATTTCTAGCGTCTCGGAAATCCTTATAGGCGTAATGGTAATTAAGGTTGTGCATATAGGAACGGATACCTTCAGCTAAATTTGAATAAATTCTGATTAAATGTTGATCCCCCATTTCCCTTTCTTTAGGTAGCATTCCGTTTGAATCACCGAATGTATATTGTCCGAACAGAGCATTTCCTTCTTTTGCAAAGCGAGAAGTTCCCCACCCCGACTCCTCAGCAGCCTGAGCGATGGCAAGGGAGGGAGGAATAATGTCAACACGGTTAAGAAGCTCTTGCCAATCTAGAGGTTTTGTTTCGTAACGATACTCTGCATTCTGAAGCCATTTTAGTTGGTTTTTTGACAACTCAACGCCGTTTCTGATCTGGTTCTGCATTTCTATAATTGCTACCCGACTTTCTGTTATATCCTCATTGACTAAAAGTATTAGTGGCAATATGGATTTAACAAAGATTTTTTTCCTTTCTTTTGCAGATTTGATTTTTGATATGTCTTCTGGAAGTCGTTTAAGAAAAAAGCGGGGTACATCATTCTTGCGTTTTTGCACATCTTCGAGATTATAATCAATTTGTTCAAAATAAGCCGATAGTACAGCTACTTTATTTGGATTTGTGACAAAGTTAGACCCAATAGAATTTGTTGCTTTATAATTTGCCCATAGAGTCTGATTGGGGAATAAAAGCGTAGAAATAGCTACCGTAATGAATATGGCAACTAACAGAGCTAGAGCTGGTATAAACAATTTAATGCGACCGGTATGTGGCATAAAACGTGCCCTTAATTAACCTATCCAATTACATATTCCAGATAATATCTTTAAAAGATCTTCAATATGATTTCAAGACGACGGAGGTTTATGTTTAAGCTATTAGATTCTATATAGCCCGAACCTCGACAACTTCAGGAATATAGTGTCGTAACATGTTTTCTATTCCCATTTTGAGGGTTGCGGTAGAACTTGGACAGCCTTGGCATGCACCCTGCAGCTGAACCATAACCACGCCCTTTTCGAAGCCCCTATAGACAATATCTCCCCCATCCATAGCCACCGCTGGGCGGACTTTTGTTTCAAGTAATTCCTTAATTTGATTAATTATTTCCATATCAGAATTATCTTCAGTACTTCCATCAACATGAGTGGCCGCTTCGTCAGTTTGAGTTAGAGATTCTAATATTATGGGCTGTCCGGAGACAAGATGTTCCATAATTGATCCTAAAATAACGGGCTTTAATGTTTGCCAGTCGGCTGAATCTGTTTTGGTAACGGAAATAAAATCTTTGCCTAAAAATACTCCTGAAACTTCTTCAATTCGGAAGAGTCTAGCCGCAAGAGGAAATTTTTCTGCCTCTTCAGGGTTCCTAATTTCGAATGTTCCAGACGGAGACACTGTCTCACCAGGAAAAAATTTCAGAGTAGCTGGATTGGGAGTCTGCTCAGTTTGAATAAACAAGTTACCCTACCTAAATGTGTTATCGCAAGTTTAACGCTAGAATGTGTAATATGAGCATATATAAATCAAGTATAGAATTTATGAATTAAGCATTTTTGACTATATACACTTAGGCGGGTCGATGGTGGTGAATACGTTTAGGTCAGATTGCGAAGTTGTTTATCGGTAAGATTTCCGGGGACTATGACCAGAGGGATTTTAAGTCGACCAGTCAACTGGCCTGCAAGCCAAGATATCAGTGAACCTCGTCCTTCATTTGGTTGGGTGGCTCCCACTACTAATAGATCAATAGAATCATTTTCATTTACATGATTTATAATTTCTTCCCCGATTCGTCCCTCACGTATGTGCATTGAAGGTCTGGTATTTAGCATATCCCTTATGTCGTCTTTCACCCCACTCAATAATACTTCGGCATCGGCTCGCATTTCTTCTCGCATTCGCTTCCCTACAGCTGCCCAGTGCTGAAACTCGGGGGGTTGAGTTACATGAAGTAAAGCTACTTTACCGCCAGAGTTTTGTGCTCTAAGAGCAGCAAAACGAGCAGCGACAGTTGAAGGATTGTCACGGGAAATACATACCAAGAATGATATTTGTCCGGCAACATGTTGTTTCTGGTTCGAAGTTGCAGAATTACTCATAATTAATCTCGCAATAATGTTAGCTTTGTCGGAATGCAACGCCTCCAAGCCACCCGGCCACTAATGCAGCAAAAACCGCAATGGTTCCATATAACGCTCCATTATTCTTGGCGTAATCAAAGATGTCAGCAGCCAAACCTGATTTTTTTATTTCGATATATTCCTTTCGTCGGTCAATTATTCTAAAGTTATCAATTAATAATGCTTCTAACATATAATTCCCTGTGGGAATATTTGCTGGCACATCAAGTGTTACCCTAAAAAGACTATCTCTAAGTAACACAATCTTTTCAGTGAACGGGGAATATAATTGTGAATTAGTGTGCGACCGCCTTAGAGCCTCCCGAAATTTATTCACTTCGTCGGAAGTCTGGATTCGAATAGGATTTAGAACAATGTGTTCTGTGCCAATTTGGTAACTAATTTGTTGGTCTGGTTTTATAATATTATTTAATGGTTTTGTTGATGCTAGGGCATAAAATTGCGGGACGTCACTAAATGCTACAGAATCACGATTTATCCATAACCCTGCAACGCGTTTTTTTTGACGGACTACAGTGGTACGCTCGGGCCCTCGAATGGACACAATTATCTCACCAGGTACGGTCTTCATACCAAATACCATAATTTTAGTTCCGCTAAAACTGGAGTCTACAGCAATTGATTTTGGTAGAAAGTCGATCATAAAAGGTAACTCTTCAGCTTTTGTGGATATAGTTATTCCAATCCAAATACTTGCTATCAGGATGCAGTAGCATGCGTATAACAATATGCAGCGAAACATTATGGGATTACCATCATTGTAGTATTAAATAGATCATCGGGCTGAATTACCAAATCATACAAGAGTCTTCCGCCTACCGCTAAAACCATGGCTGCGAGTAAGGTGCGTAAATATTCTCCTTTCAATTTTACCCCGACACGAGACCCATACTGAGCTCCAATTACAGCCCCGATAGCTAGTAAAAGTGCTAAAACTATATCTACATTATGATTTTGCGTGGCATGCGCAAAGGATGATACGGTGCTTACAACTACAATTCCAAATAGGGATGTTCCAATTAATCCGTTTGTGGGCATTCCAATAAGATAAATCATTACTGGTATCATTAAAAATCCACCACCCACACCCATGAACGAGGCTAGCAATCCCATAAGAAAACCAACGATTACTGGAGGGACTGCGCTAACATATAATTTTGACTGTCTAAATCGCATTTTCAAAGGAAGTCCATGCAACCAATTATGCTGGTGTGCTTTCCGGTTGTTTTTGTCGCCATGCCGGAAAGTTGCCACAACGCCTTCAAAACCCATTAAACCACCGACAATTGTTAAAAAGACTACGTAAGAGATTGATATTACCAAATCGATCTGGCCTACCTCGTGCAATTCTCTGAAGAGCCATACACCAAGCCACGAACCTCCAATCCCGCCTCCAAATAAAAGTGCGCCCATTCGAAAATCAACATTTTTGCGCTGCCAATGTGCCATCATTCCAGAAACAGATGAAGCAACAATTAGAGTAGTTCCAGTTCCGACAGCAACGGTCGGTGGAATTCCTAGAAAAATCAGTAGAGGCGTCATAAGGAACCCACCACCTACGCCAAACATTCCTGATAAAAAACCAATTGCGGTTCCAAGACCGAGCAATAAAAATATGTTCGTTGAAAGTTCCGCGATCGGTAAATAAATTTCCACTAAGTCACCTCTTTGAAGTTATATTATCTTCCGGTGCTTTTGCGTTTCAAGACGTTAACAAGATTCGTTGGATTGTGGTCTCACGAAATGAGGAAACCCATAATGTTTTTGATATTTTTTAAATTATGTTCCGCTATTTCCGATGCCCGCACAGCACCATTTTTTAATATTTCATCAATGTAACCAGTAGAGGCCATTAGGCGTTGCATCTCTGTAGCTATCGGTTTTAACTTAACGGCAGCCAACTCAGCCAACTCAATTTTAAATTGGGAAAAACCATCCCCAGAAAATTGGTTTGACACGTTTTTAATGCTTTGATCGCTCAGTGCTGCATAGATTCCAAGCAAATTAGAAGCTTCAGGGCGATTTATTTCATCAAAGGTCACGCCATTAAAAGAATCCGTTTTCGCTCGTTGGATTTTTCGTATAATAGTGTCAGTATCGTCAGTAAGGTTTATACGGGAGTTATCTGAAGAGTCGGATTTACTCATTTTTGCACGACCGTCACGTAGGCTCATGACCCGAGCAGCTTCCTTCAAGATCATTGGTTCAGGTATTGGAAAGTATTTTTGACCGTATGCTCTGTTAAAAGCTCCTGCAATGTCTCGAGTTAGCTCCAAGTGCTGTTTCTGGTCTTCGCCAACAGGAACATGTGTAGCTTGGTACAGGAGTATATCAGCAGCCATTAGTACTGGATAGGCGTAAAGTCCTAGCACCGCATTATCACGCTTTTTTCCGGCTATTTCTTTAAACAGCGTCATGCGATTAAGCCAACCTAGAGGTGTTTGACAATATAATAGCCATGATAACTCGGCATGTCCAGACACCTGACTCTGGTTAAAGATGATGGAGCGTTTAGGATCAATGCCTGCGGCGATTAAGCCGGCTGTTACCTCTCGGGTATTAGCTAATAATTTTGATGGGTCTTGCTGAACGGTTAAGGCATGTAGATCAACAATACAATAAATGCAGTCAAAGTTGTCTTGAATATTGACCCAATTTTTTATTGCTCCCAGATAATTTCCCAGATGCAAATTCCCAGTTGGCTGAACGCCTGAGAAAACTCGATCCATTTTTTGTGCTCCAAACGGCGAAAAGCCGTATCCAAATTTTTATAGGTGCCAAATAACTTTATGAAACTTTAGAAAAATTACAGGGGTTTAAATTTATGGCGTGACTATACTGCCGGGTCAAGGCATGAACTTAGTAAACACTATATTAAAATTCCAGTATAACTTAATCTGTTATTTTTCAGATCGCCAAAATCCTTTTAAGTCAGAAAGGTATACGGCGCCTAAAAGTCGGGCACTAACACCGTAAACACTAATGCCAGTAAATATTAAAGCAAGTAAGCTTCCGAAGCTTATTCCCAAAGAACCGGTTAAGGTCTTGCTAAGTAAATTACTAACTCCCCACAATGCTAGGGTCATGATAATAGTCGCCACTGCCATTCGAAGCAGGCGATTTTTCAATCTTTGATCTGCAGAAAAGAAGCCACGACGACTTAATCCTATTGCTAGCATTGTAGCATTTAACCAACCGGATAAACTAGTAGCAAGGGCTATGCCTACGTGCCCGAGCGGCCCCATTAATATTAGGTTTAGGCCAACATTTACAGCTAAACAAACAATAGCAATATATACAGGGGATTTGGTGTTCTGTCGGGCAAAATAACCAGGAACTAGAACTTTGATAAGTACAAAAGAAGGCAGCCCTGCTGCATAGGCCACTAATGCATTTGCTGATGCGTTTGTAGCAGTGGTGGTAAAAGCGCCCCTTTCAAATAGTACATAAATAGTTGGTTCAGCCATTATTATTAAAGCTGCTGCAGCAGGTAGAGTTAATAACAAGGCTCCCTCTATCGCACGATTTTGGCTTTGTATTGCCGCTGCTTCATTGTCTGTTTGAACTTGACGGGAAAGAAGAGGTAGAAGTGCGGTTCCAACAGCAACTCCAATGACACCAAGAGGAAGTTGATTTACCCTATCAGCATAATATAGAAAAGATACGGCACCTTCTGGTAACATTGACGCAATTATAACATCAACAACAAGGTTTACCTGCGCAATGCCGGCGCCTAATGCTGCGGGTGCTATTATAATAAGCATATGTTTTACCCTCGGTGTAAGCCTAGGCCATGGAAGACGTAGTGCTATGCCAGCACGGCGCAAAGCGATTACAAGCCAAGCAAATTGGATAACGCCGGCGCCTGAGACGCCGATTGCTAAGGCATGCCCTGGTGTGTCTGTCCATTGAGATAGGCCTAGTAAAGCACTAATCAAGCAAAGATTTAAGATAATTGGTGCGGAGGCAGCCGCTGCAAAGCGATATAGGGAATTTAACATACCCCCCAAAAGTGAGACTAGAGAAATAAATAAAATGTATGGAAATGTGACACGAGTGAGTTGAACTGCAAGATCAAACTTGGCTAGGTCAGTTGCAAACCCAGGTGCAAGACCATGCATAAGCCATGGCATTGAGATTTCCGCCGCAATGACTAGCAGTAATAGTACGCATAGAAGTACAGCTAGGACCTCTTCAGCAAATTCTTTGGCTGCCTTAAGACCGTTTTTCTCTAATTCACCGGAAAACAGTGGTATGAACGCAGCACTGAAAGCGCCTTCCGCAAATAAGCGGCGAAAAAAATTTGGAATTTTAAAAGCTACAAAAAACGCGTCAGAAATTGGTCCAGTTCCAAGGATGGCTGCAATTAAGATATCTCTTATAAATCCCAGCAAACGAGACGCAAGTGTATAACCACCTATAGTTGTTACCCAGCGACCAAGTGCCATGACTATGAATCCTTATTCAAAGGAGTCGTAAATTTTGCTTAACGAGATAAATATTAGCTTATTTTCTGACAACAAAAATTATTAACCTTCATCTTAAAAGTAAAATCCTCAATGCGAACCATATGCATTTTCCTTAAAAATTAGATTCTCGAAGAGTTATTTACGAAATCTCTTCTAACTTTTTTTGTGCATATTTTATAATTAAATTTATTTTCGTATTTTTGTTTAAAGCTTCGAGGAGACACGTTCTTACCTTTAAAATTTCAGCCTTTTTAGTTAATTGCATTCCATATTTATTCTTCACATAAAATACATCCACTGCTTGGATGCCATAGGTTGATATGTGAGCTGTAACAATTGATATACCAAGATCAGTTAATGTTTGGCATATATTGAAGAGAAGACCAGGCCGATCTCTACCATTAACTTCTATAAGAGTATGTTGGTTGCTAGCTCTATTATTAATTATAACTTCTGGTACAATATTAATGTAGTCTTCGCGCTTTGAAACCAAGCGTGCCTGTCGACTGGTTAAGTCCTGTACGATTTTATTATGAAATCCTTTTCTCACGTAATTGAGAGCAATTATTAATCTTTCGTGTTCGTCAAATGGGTCGCCTTTAGCATCTTGAACCCAAAAGCTGTCCAGAGCCATTCCATCGTTAGTTGTAAATGCTTTTGCATCAACAATATCGGCTCCAGCAGATGCTATGGCTCCAGCCATAGAGGCAATTAAACCAGGTTTATCCTTTGTAAAAACTGTAATTTCAGTTGCCGCGTGCAATTGATTGTTTTGCATTTGAATCTCAAAAGTTGCACTGTTGTTACAGGAGTTTCTGATTAGTTTTGCGTGTTGTAAATGTGTATTGTTATCAAAAGCAAGCCAATAAGGGTTCGAAAGTTTATCGGTATATTCTGTAATATTTTTTTCGGACCAGGTCTTAAGGTTTCTACGTAATAAGGTCTTGGAGATTATTACGCGTTCATTCATGTCGTGGGCTTGATGTCCACCAGAGAGAATTTCCTCGGCTCTATGATATAACTTCGTTAAAAGTGTATTTTTCCAACCGTTCAAACGCCCTGGGCCGACAGCCTTTATATCGGTTAAAGTAAATATGAAAAGTAACTTTAGCCGTTCTAAAGAAGTCACTTTAGTTATAAAGTCTGTAAGAGTTTGGGGGTCGTTAATGTCTCGCTTGAACGCTGACTTGCTTAAAATGAGATGATTACGCACGAGCCATGCTGTTTGTTCAGACTGTTCATCTGATAATCCGAGTCGCAATCCAAGGTTTTTAGCAATTATTGCTCCTGTTTCCGAGTGATTGTTAGTCTTTCCTTTCGCGAGGTCGTGGCAGAACAAAGATAAATAGAGTACTTGGCGTGATATGACATTCGATATTATCTCAGTTGCTAATGGCAACTCATATCTTAATTCTCCTCATTCTATTTGAGACAATATACTAATAGCTTGAATCGTGTGTTTATCAACGGTGTAAACATGATACATATCAAATTGGACTTGACCAATAATTTGACCGAACTCCGGAATAAAACGGCCGAGAACCCCAGATTCACTCATTTGACGGAGTGTTATGTCGGGTTCCTGATGATAAGTTAAAATCTGAAAAAATATCTCGTTAGCTTCAACGTTGTCTCGTAAATTTTGGTTGATTAGACGTAAGCACTGATGCACTAAACGAAGTGTCCGAGGATGAATATCTAAACCAGAAGTTTGAGCGAGCCTAAATAATCTTAATAGACGGGCAGGTTTTTCGTCAAAAGCTAGGTCGTGAACTACAGCGAGCCTCCCCTTGTCTGTTTTAATACAGTCTATTGTAGGAGACGGGCCAAATGCGCCAACTCGACGGGGGGCAACTTCAATACTGTCTGCTTCAAGAGAAGCACATAATACGCGTGTCAATTCACCTACCGATTTAGCAATTAAAAAGTAATGTTTCATGAATCTTTCAACAGCTAAATTACCGTTACGATCAGCATAGCCTATGTGGCAGGCAATTTCTGGTTGTACATCAAATGACAACCTATCCTCAGGTCTTCCACTCAAAATGTGTAAATGTGCTCTGACCTTCCAGAGGAAATTCTCAGCGTTTGAAAACTTGGTCTGTTCTCTAGGGCTTATAAGTCCTAATCCAACTAAATCAGAAAATTGATCGACGTTATAAAGATACTTTGCAATCCAAAATAACGTATGTAGGTCACGCAAACCGCCTTTACCATCCTTTATATTTGGTTCCAAAAGGTATCTGGAATCTCCTGTGCGATGATGACGCGCATCCCTCTCAGCCAATTTTGAACTAACAAACAGAGATTCAGTTCCAGTAACAACTTCGTTCCAAAATCGAAGACTAAAATCTTTATACAGACCTTGGTGCCCCCAAAGGAAACGAGATTCCAGTAAAGAGGTACGTATGGTGATATCCTTCTTAGCACGTGATAGACAGTCTGTTACTGATCGAGTTGCGTGACCAACTTTAAGCCCTAAATCCCATAGAGTATATAGAACATATTCCACGACCTGTTCATTTCTCGCCGTTAACTTCCAGGGATGGAGAAACAAAAGATCAATGTCGGACCAAGGGGCAAGTTCAGCTCTTCCGTAACCACCTGTGGCTACAAGAGTCAGTTTTGCGCCTACAGTAGGGTTGGGTTCAGTATATAATACTAGAGAAGCCTGATTACATATTGTTTGTAGAATTTCATCTACAAGAAAAGAGTAACCCAAGACAAGCGATGCACCTGAAGCCCCTTCATTCATAGAACGCTGGAGTGTTAGTCGCCCTTTAGTTAGAAATTTTTTATATATTGCTAAAGCGTCGCCTCGATTGTTATTGTGAGTAACAGGTGAAGTAGCTTTACGAAGATTTGCTTGCAGCGCAGATTTATCAAGTATTGTTGTGGGTGAAATATCTAAAGACATAACCTTTGCTAACTTATGATCAAAATTAGGAGCGTTCAATATCTAGGTTATACTTGATAAATCCTTGTGAAGGATAAGAAAGTAATAGGAAGTTAAAAATTAAACCTCATTAAATGGTTTGCTAGATCAGTTAACTTATCTCGTAGTCTCTCGTAATATCGTATACCCAGGTAAACGTAAAAGGTTATCGCACTTCCATTTCTTCTCATATTGAGTATATGGGAAGTTTTACTTTAGTTAATATTTGGGATGTAATGTAGATTCCTAAATTGTGTTACTTGCGTTGCAAGAAGGTTCGCCAAAAGTTAAAGGTGTGATTAATATAATGCGTGGTTATTTTGGCATAGGTGTTGAGGGTGTCAGTAAACCGTTTAATGTTGGTAATTTGATGCGTTCAGGACATGCATTTGGGGCACAATTTATATTTACGGTTTCAGCGGAATATTCTGGAGTTGCATCGGATACGGCTAAAACTCACGAACAAGTACCATTTTACCAATTTGGAAATGTTGTTGATATGGTTCTACCAGAAAAATGTTCATTAGTAGGTGTTGAACTTATGGATGAGGCGACAGACCTGCCTTCATTTTTTCATCCCGTTAATGCTGCATATGTGCTTGGGCCTGAGAGAGGTTCTTTGTCCCCGGATATGCTTGGCCGGTGTGATTTTGTGGTTAGAATACCGACAAAATTTTCAGTAAATTTAGGTATCGCTGGAGCTATCGTTCTTTACGATCGAATGTTAGCTTTAGGACGGTTTGGAGAGCGACCCCTTAATTCAAGAGCTCCAATCACTACAAGGCCACAGCACGTTTATGGTAGCCCAGTAAAAAGGGGTGTCAGGCCAAAATAAAGGTTATTTGATATATATCTGGTGTATGAAAACACCCTAGCGTAGAGTGGAATAAAGATTTATCTTTACATTATGTTCAAGAACTTGATAAAGCTCGTTTATGATCTTCTTATATAACTGGAAACTAAACTCACTTTTTTTTGTAGCTGTATTTGCTTTAGTTGTCGTTTTGAATGGAAATGCTGGTGCACAGCAACAGATCTTCAAAAAGAATGATTGGGAATCCTATAAATACAAGGAAAATGGCACATCAATTTGTTATATGTTTAGCCTCCCAAAGGCTTCAACTGGTAATTTTAAAAAACGTAGTGAACCTAATATTATGGTTACACGCCGTAAGAATACTAAGATAACTGAAGAGGTTAGTGTTACTTCCGGTTATCCATACAAAAAGGGTATTGCGATAAAGGTGACTGTAGATGGCAAAACTATAAGTTTTGATGTTGTTGAGAAGGAACACGCATGGGTTAATGACGGTAAGGACAAAGCGGTAATTAAAGCCATGATAAAAGGCAATAAATTAACAGTAAAGGGAGTATCCCAAAAAGGTACTTTCTCTTTGGATACGTATTCATTACAGGGGTTCACTGCTACCTATAAGTCTATCGTTAAGGCCTGCTCCTGAATTAAGAATTAAGTGCAATGAATAAATCAGAGTGTGTTTACCAGTATTTTAGCAATTGTACTTATATGCTAGTTATATGACCAATACCGTTAATAAAAAACCAAAAGAAACTCAAAACCTGATAGGTATGGATCGCTCTGAATTGGCGACTATTTTTCAAGGATTAGGTGAGTCTGCAAAGAGCTCCAAGTTACGCGCTAAGCAATTATGGCATTGGGTATACCATCATGGTGTTACAGACTTTTCTAAAATGTCGACATTGAATGTTCCTCTACAAGACGCGCTGGCTACACATTATTCACTGAAGAGACCTGAGATCTTAAACGAACAAATTTCCGAAGATGGTACATTTAAATGGTTGATCAGATTTGATGATGGTCAAGAGGCCGAAAGCGTGTTTATTCCAGAGAAAGATCGGGGAGCGATATGCATGTCTTCCCAAGTAGGATGCACATTAACATGTGGTTTTTGCCATACTGGTACACAGAGGTTAGTTAGAAATTTGAGCGCCCGCGAAATAGTTTCACAGTTTTTGATAGCTAAGGATGTTTGTAAAGATTGGCCAGCAGAAAAAAATGTGAGGCTCATTTCTAATATTGTTATGATGGGAATGGGCGAGCCACTATTCAATTATGAAAATGTTAACAAGGCAATTCAAATTGCTATGGATCCGGAAGGGTTTTCTATTTCCAGGAGAAAGAATACTCTTTCCACGGCGGGCGTGGTGCCTTTTATTGAGCGTTGTGGTAAGGAATTGGGGGTAAATTTAGCAATTTCCTTACATGCAACAACTAATGAATTGCGAGATAAGTTAATGCCCATTAATCGAAAATATCCGCTTGAGGAGTTGATTGAGGCGTGTAGACAATACCCGCGATCCTCTAACGCTAGGCGCATTACCTTTGAGTATGTTATGCTTAAAGGGATTAATGATACGAATGCCGATGCGAAATCTTTGGTTCGGTTAATTGCAGGTATTCCATCTAAGGTAAATCTCATTCCTTTTAATACTTGGCCAAACGCTGGTTATGAGTGCTCAACACCGGAAAGAATTAAGAAATTTTCTGAGATAATTAATTCGGCCGGTTATTCTTCACCGGTTCGAACACCACGAGGACGTGACATATTAGCTGCCTGTGGCCAACTGCGGTCAGAAAGTATTAAAATAAAGAGATCCTACTTGGGTCGCTCTACTTTATTCAATGCATCAGTAACTAACGAAGTGGTTTGAACAACCAATGTTACCACCCTCAATAGTTTTTTCCATTCTTTTTGCAATTGTAGTATTTTATCCAATTTTACGAATATGTCGGCGGACGGGGTTGCCTTGGTGGCCAGCAGTAATAGTGTTTATCCCAATTATTGGATTGCCCATAACTGCCTACATTTTAGCAATATGCCGTTGGCCCAAACATCCATTTGGTCGTTAAGGTCATTATCTTATGTTGTCAGTCCAAAATATGTTAATGTTAATTACCCTTGGAATAACTATCTGGTGTTATTGGAGAATTCTAGGAAAATCTGGAATTAATAATTGGTGGGCCTTTCTTCTACTACTTTCCTTGGCAGGAACAATTTTTGCTAGCATACTCCGAATCCCATATTTATTACTCGTGCCATATATCGTTCCGGCAATTATGATTTGGGTATTCGCATTTATACCATGGCCAAGTTTTGAGGTTGAAAGCACTGATGGTAAAAGTAGAAACATAAAGTCATCGAAAAACCGGGAAAAGAGCGAAGAAAAATTTAATTAGTGTTTCGTTTAAAATGCTTTGCTTGAAGCATAAGTGAGTTCCCTTATATTGTAGGTTATCTGATCAATATTTGGTAAATCGTTATGACTAGACCCTATAAAAAATCAATTAAAAAAGTAGTGCTTGCTTATTCTGGAGGTCTTGATACATCCATTATTTTGCGCTGGCTTCAAGAACATTATGATTGTGAGGTAATAACCTTCACGGCTGATCTCGGTCAGGGGGAAGAATTAGAACCAGTACGTACCAAGGCTGTAGCAATGGGAGTTTCCCAAATTTATATTGAGGATTTGCAAGAAGAATTTGTTAAAGATTATGTATTCCCTATGTTTCGAGGCAATGCAATTTACGAGGGTGAATATCTTTTAGGAACTTCAATTGCTCGCCCTCTAATTGCTAAACGGCAAATTGAAATCGCTCATGAAGTTGGAGCTGATGCCGTTTGTCATGGCGCTACAGGCAAAGGTAATGATCAGGTTCGATTTGAATTAGGGTACTATGCTTGTGATCCAAATATGCAAATTATTGCGCCTTGGCGGGAGTGGAAACTTTCTTCTCGGGAGGATTTAGTTAATTATGCTGAGAAATACCAAATACCGATTCCAAGAGACAAAAGAGGCGAACCCCCGTATTCGACGGATTCAAATTTATTGCATATTTCATATGAAGGTAAGGCATTAGAGGATCCATGGGTTGCTCCTGATGACGACATATTTACCCGAACAGTATCTCCAGAATCTGCTCCGGATAAACCACAGGTAATTGAAATAGAATTTAAAGGTGGTGATCCAATATCTATCGATGGTATGAAACGTTCTCCAGCAAAACTTTTAGAGCAACTTAATGAGTTTGCGGGCGTGCATGGTATTGGCAGGGTAGACATTGTTGAAAATAGGTTTGTTGGAATGAAATCTAGGGGAGTGTATGAAACACCTGGCGGTACCGTTTTATTAAAGGCTCGTAAAGCTATTGAGTCACTTTGTCTTGACCGAGGTGCTTCTCATTTTAAGGATGAGTTGATGCCAAAATACGCAGAGTTAATATATAATGGACTTTGGTTTTCTCCGGAACGGGAAATGATTCAGGCTGCGATAGATGAAAGTCAGAAATTGGTTAATGGAGTTGTTAGATTAAAACTTTACAAAGGTGCGATATATATAGAGGGCCGAAGTTCAAAAAATAGCCTTTACGATGCAGACTTTGCTACATTCGAATCAGACTCGGTATATGATCAACGCGATGCTGAAGGTTTTATAAAACTGAATGCATTGCGACTTAGACTTAGGGCAAAAGTTTTGGAAGATAACTTATGAGGTACATACTTATTGATTTTAGATTCTAAAGAGTTGTCCTTCTAAAAGAAAGTTAGACGAAATAGCCGCTACGTAAACTTTTAATTGCTTCATTTCATTAATCCGGCTCGGAAATTCCTGCCTGCCGACAGGCAGCAGTTAAAGTATTTTTAAGTAAACAAGCAATTGTCATTGGGCCAACACCCCCAGGCACAGGAGTGATTGCACTTGCTACAATGGCAGCTTCCTCAAAGTGAACATCTCCAACTAATCGTGTTCCTGATTTGGTAGTATTGTCGTCTATTCTGTTAATACCCACATCAATAACTACTGCTCCCGGCTTTATCCAACTTCCCCGCACCATTCTCGCACGACCAACGGCCGCAATAACTATATCTGCCCTTCTGCATTCGGCTTCTAAATCTTTTGTGCGGGAGTGAGCTATAGTGACTGTACAGTTTTCACGCAATAAAAGCGCTGCCATAGGTTTTCCAACAATATTCGAACGACCAACTACAATGGCTTGTTTCCCGGAGAGATCACCAATTAAATCCTTAAGCATAAGCATGCACCCGACAGGGGTGCACGGTACCATTGCGTTCTGTCCACTATTGAGACGTCCAACATTCAAGGTATGAAAGCCATCAACATCCTTATCTGGGTTTATAGAATTTATAATCTCGTCTGTAAAAATTTGCTCGGGAAGAGGTAATTGAACAAGTATTCCATGAACAGTCGGATCATTATTTAGTAATGCTACCTTTTCTAGTACTACGTCATGACTAGTAGTTTCTGGGAGATTATAGGTATCTGACTTCATTCCAGCCTCAATCGTAGCCTTACCTTTATTGCGAACATATACCTCACTTGCAGGATCCTTGCCGACAAGAATGACGGACAAGCTTGGCGTTATACCATGGCTCTCTTTTAGGATTGATACCTTGCGTCCAATATCTTTTCTCAGGTTCTTTGCAAAATCTTTACCCGAAATAATTGTTGTTTCATTCATTTATATTCACCGACTGATTTGTAATGGTTAGTATTAGAACTATTATTTTGTGCAGCATTTGTACAGTCTTCAATTTAACCCAAGAAAGTGAGATAGCGAGATCAAAGAAATAATTGATGATCCTAGGCTAGTGAATAGATCAATATTCCGCGTTATGGCATTTTTTGGTTCCAGTTAGCGCATACAATTTTAGTTTTTAATGAATTGCGAGCCCATTTTTTAATTGGCCACATTAGATTTCGTTCCGATTAGGTAAGGGGGGCAGCGAAAGGTTTGATTTTTATATTTCTTAACTCACGACCTAACGGATATTATCCACTATAATATCCCTAATAAAATATAAAATAATGACCAAAATAACGGGAGAAATATCTAAACCACCTAAATTAGGTATGATCTTCCGAATTGGTCTCAGTGGAGGTTCAGTAATCCGGTATAAAAACCGAATTAAGGTAAAAACAAATTGATTCTGTGTATTTAAAACCCTAAATGAAACCAGCCAGCTCATAATTACCGAGGCCAGTAAAACAATAATATATAAGGTTAAAATAGTATCAATTAGGTTGGCAAGTGCATTCATATGGCAAACATTCTTTTGGTTGGAATGTATCACTAGAGGTATCTTCCATTATATCTAAAACATACACGAGAGCTAGCTTTTCTAGTTTATTCGTTTTTAATGGTAATTAATTAATATTTAGAGCCACTATTGACAGCACCGTAGAGCAATCACATTATCCGCCGCCTTAGCATGTACTGTTTGTAGAAATACTATATGGGGCCGTAGCTCAGATGGGAGAGCGTCGCGTTCGCAATGCGAAGGTCAGGGGTTCGATTCCCCTCGGCTCCACCATTTTAGTGAGGTAGGTGTTTATGCTGTTAGGTCGAATTAATAATATTTGATTGTGATTTCAGATACTAAGTAATTGTGTAACCATTTTATCGAAACAAAGTCGGCAATGTCATTGTAGTTGTCATTAGTTTATGAATATGGTGTTTTTTGTAATCTGAGATTTTCTTTATATGAGAATTCTTTAACACTTTTGGTTAGAACCTTAGAGATAAGGATTAGTAAATAGCTTTTGGAGGCTGATAAATATATTGTTAGTTCCTGAAAATTTTCATGACCGGTCAGTATGCATAATAGGGTTGGGTTTTGTCGGCTTAACTCTGGCTGTTGCTATGGCTGAAGCTGGTTTTCAAGTTACGGGTATTGAAATCCGAAAAGATATACTAAAAAATTTAGCGACCGGTAGGGCTCATTTTTATGAGCCGAATTTGGACGAAACATTATTACGGGTAATTGAGGACGGAAGCCTTAATATATCTAGTAAAATACCACCTGAAAATGGATCTACCGTATATATTATTACAGTTGGCACACCGTTAAGTGAAAAAGGCCGTGCTCGTTTTGATATGGTTGAACGAGTAGCTGCTGATGTCGCGAAAAGCTTAAAAGAAAATGATCTAGTAATCTTGAGGTCAACAGTTAAGGTTGGTAGTACACAAAAAATTGTTCTTCCTATTTTAAAAAAGGTGGGGGTTAATTTTAATCTTGCTTTTTGTCCGGAACGTACATTGGAAGGTAAAGCTCTAGAGGAAATACATAACTTACCTCAAATCGTAAGTGGGATTGACATGTCCAGCAATATAAGAGCGGCAGAACTTTTTCAGTTTTTGACCCCAACTGTTGTTCAGGTTGCAAATTTGGAAACTGCTGAAATGATTAAATTAGTAGACAACACATTACGGGATGTTCAATTTGCTTTTGCAAATGAGGTGGCTCACATGTGTGATGCAATTGGAGTTAATGCTTTTGAGGTGATTAAAGCGGGTAAACTTGGTTATCCTAGAACAAACTTAGCAGTCCCAGGGCCAGTCGGCGGCCCCTGCCTAGAAAAAGATCCACACATATTAGCTGAAACAATGCGGGAACTCGGAGTGGAGCCCCACATTTCCATGGCCGCCCGTGGTGTGAATGAACGATTACCTCTCGAGTGCGTTAACTATGTTGCAGAAGTTGCATATTCAGAAAATATTAGAGTAAGAAAAGTTACAATAATGGGTCTAGCTTTCAAAGGGCGACCTATAACAAATGATTTAAGAGGAACAATGGCTCAGCCAATCTTTGAGGCTCTTGAAGGTATGTACCCCAAAGCAGAATTTTATGGTTTTGATGATGTAGTATCATCTAATGACATCAAGGAGTTTGGATTACAACCTATTGAAAACATAGAAAAAGCATTTGATACGGCTGATATAGTGCTTATAGCTAACAATCATCCTATTTTCTCTTCTATGGCGATAGGTAGGTTATCGGCAAGAATGCAAAAGCCAGGACTAATTTATGATTTTTGGAATAATTTTTCTGATAGAAAATTATCTCTAGCATCTAGAGTACGATATATTTCACTAGGTGCACACAGTTTGTCTGAGGTTTAGGAAAGTAAAAATTGGGAAAAAAATATTTAGTAACTGGTGGTACGGGCTTTATTGGTGCAGCTCTTGTTCGTCGGCTCGTAACGGAAGGTCATGACGTTCGTGTTCTAGATAACAATTCCCGTGGGGCGCTGAGACGTTTAGCTGACCTCAGTGACTCTTTTAAATTTACGCATGCTGATATTCGTGACCTTGATGCTGTTACTCAGGCCTCTGAGGGTGTTGAGAGTGTAATCCATCTTGCTGCTATTAATGGAACCGAGCATTTTTATGCTAGACCAGAGGTTGTATTAGATGTTGGGGTGAGGGGGATGCTAAATGTAGTAGATGCTTGCCGTTCAAACAATATTGGTGATTTGATTTTAGCCTCTAGTTCTGAAGTATATCAATCACCACCTTCAATTCCGACAGGTGAGTCTGTACCCTTAGTTGTACCTGATGTCAAAAACCCTCGTTATTCATATGGTGGGTCAAAAATTATTAGCGAATTAATTTGTCTCAATTATGAATTAACAAATTTTGACCGTATAACTATATTTAGACCGCACAATGTATATGGCCCCGATATGGGTTGGGAGCATGTATTGCCGCAGTTTTCCTTGAGAGCGCTAAAAGAAATTCGAAAAACTCCTAATGGTCCAATCCAATTTAAAATTCAGGGTGATGGAAATCAAACTCGGGCTTTTGTGCACATAAATGATTTTATAGATGGCCTGAAGACTGTTCTTAAGAGGGGTTTGCACCGGGAGATTTATAATATTGGCAATACTGAAGAAGTAAAAATTTCACAAATAGCTAATCTTATATTCGCATATTTTAAACGTGAGGGTCACCTTATCCCTTCCTCAGAACCAATTGGAGCTACTTCAAAAAGGTGCCCAGATATTTCAAAGTTGCAAAATCTTGGTTACGCACCAAGTATAACCTTAGAGCAGGGGCTTCCGGGCTTAATTAATTGGTATGTTGATAATAGCCATCTTGCATCTTGAGGATATTGTGCAATAACTTCATTAAGTTTAAGAAACTTTTATTGTTTTATCTATGGTAGAACAGTCCATCAACTTTTCGTAGGGATAGGATTTTCATTAAAAAAATTAGTAAATTAAAAAGTATTCAGAGATCCAATAAGTCTCGTATGATTCTCAACCAACTACATTGTTCCATATAAGTTTACAAAGGCCAACAAACCCCTTGCAGATTATAACGAGTTAGCATGACAACTGCGAAAACATTTATAGTCACTGGCGCGAGCGGTTTTATCGGGGGTAATCTGATTAAAGGACTTTGTAAAAATTACCCCAATTACACTATAATCGGGGTAGGGAGAAGTGCATGTCCAGAGAGTCTAAAGAGCCTGAAAAACTTTGATTTTATAACCTTAGATCTTCTTGCCGGAAATCTTCAAAAGCGATTACCTGGTACTGTCGAAGCAATATTGCATTTTGCGGGAGATCGTCGAAGCTTTGTCGCGTCTGTCGATAGAACCAATCAGTTTAGGTCAAACGTGCTAATCACATCTGAGCTAGCTGACTTTGCGTTACTAGCTAAGGCATCCCGATTTCTGTTTGCTAGTAGCGTTTATGTATATTCTGGATGCACCAACACTCCATTTCAGGAAAAAATGGCTAAATTTCCTTCTGAAAATCTTGGTATGTCAAAGTTATGCGCTGAATCTGTTCTTCATGCGCGCTCATGTGTTGGGGATTTTCAAAGCACAGCATTTCGCATATTTACAACTTATGGTGTGGGCGCGGGTGCAGATCAATTTATTTCAATTGCTAGAAAAAAACTGCTTGATAATACCCCTACCGCTATATTTAGAAATCCTGAGATAAGGCGTGATTTCATATACATAGATGATGTGGTGGACGCTGTATTGAAAAGCCTTCAAATAGGGCACAACGAATTTTCCCCCAATGATGTTCACGCATTAAATATTGGTTCTGGAAAGGCAACTAGCATTGGCGACGCTGTAAAGTTACTAGCTAGCGTTTTAAAAGCAACTAAGCCAATACAATTTGAAGATGATGCTATTTCTGTTCGTAGTGGCGATAATTGTCACGAGGCAGACTTAACTAATATTCGTCAATTTTTAGCTTGGGAACCAAAAGTAAGTCTGGAAATGGGGTTAAAAAAATTAGTTTGTGGTCTAAATGACGAGTAAAATATCGTGTGAGGAGAGTTAGCAGTGGATAAGTGTATTTCGGAGATTGCTCCCATAGTAAAAGATTACTACGACAGGCTTTCGTCACGAAGTGGGGGTTTGACAAGTGGTGTCCGATTAAGTGCACCAGCATTTGATGAACGTGAGGCGATGCGAGCAATCTCGACTATCTTAAGTGGTATGATTTCGCAGGGAGCAAACGTTAAGGAGTTTGAGGAAAACGCGGCTCAGTATTTTGGTACTAGTAATGGAATTGCTACGAATTCAGGGTCTTCTTCTAATCTCATTGCGTTACTTGCTTTGAAAGAGCATTTCGGTATTGAGGACGGTGCGGAAGTGATTCTTCCGGCAACGACGTTCGCAACGGTATCAATGCCAGTGATACAGGCAGGTTTAACACCAGTATACGTTGATGTTGATATGAAAAGTTTGAACATTTGCCCAGTTGAAGCCCAGCGAGCTATATCTGAGCGAACAAAAATATTAATGCCTGTCCATACACTTGGATATCCAGCAGATATGACCCAGTTAATGGAAATTGCATTCCAGCACGATCTAGCTGTTATAGAGGATTGTTGTGAATCTCATGGTTCTACATTGCATGGTAAAAAAACCGGAAGTTTTGGTAATATTGCAACGTTTAGCTTTTTTGTGGCTCACAATATGACCACCGGTGAGGGAGGGATGATCGTTACGAATGATGGTGAACTTGATCTTCTTTGTCGCTCTTATAGGGAATTTGGTCGGCACAAAAATACGGATGCGGGGTCTGCTCGTTATTACTCTGATGAAGTACTGAAGGAATATGACGTAAGATACGTGTTTGATCGCCTCGGTTATAACATGCGTATGACAGACGTAGCAGCTGCTTTTGGAATCGAACAGCTTAAAAAACTTGATAAGATGAACGATACTCGGAGAGAAAATGCGTCAAAGTTAATTCAGGTCTTGGAAAATAAGTCTAATGGTTTTTTGTCTTCGACTATTGAGGCTGAAGGTTATTATCATACCTATTACACTTTTCCTATATTATTAGAGGAATCAGCACCATTTTCTCGTCGTGAATTTGCTGAATTTCTTGAAAAACATAATATCGAGACGAGGCCACTATTTGCTGGTTGTCTCCCGGATCAACCAGCATTCAGGAGTTCTCCAGGGCGTAACGTTGGAAATCTAGAAAATGCCCGCTATCTTCGAGATAATATGGTGTTTGTTGGAATTCATCCAGGCGTAGGCTTTCAAAATATAGAATATATGGGCGATATAATTTCACAATTCATTAATCTTCACCAGTAAGCAGGTAGTGGGTTCTTAAAATAATGAAGGAGAAAATTTTAGTCATTAACACCCAGTGGCCTGAAGAGGCATGCCCGGTTCAAGCAGCAACTCTTGTTAATTATCAGCTTATCAGCGAATTGGCGAAACGAGAGGGTTTAAGAATAGGATATCTAAAGGTGAGTTTGTCTGGCGAATCAGAAAAAATGAATGATATTCAGAAAGATGCACAAAATAATTTAGAGTCGATTGGAGTAACCTATTTAGCACCACTAAAATTGCCAAAGTTTAGAGATCGTAGAACAAAAATAATGCGCCTATTGAGGCCCAAGTTATCGGACTACTATCCTATTACTCAACATCGGAGTATTGCATACAATGCTGCAAAAAAATTTAATCCCACTGCAATCATGACACAATGGTGTGAACAAACTACACACTTATATGCTGAATACCCCGCAAAAAAATTTACATACTATGGAAATGCAGATCCTATTATTCACAAGACTTGGACAGAGTATATTAACATTTCTCAAGAGCAGGTTGTAAGGAAAATTCTGCGTAATTTGAAAATGAAACAGCTCGAACGTTTCCACCTCCAAGAGATGAACAAATGGGATTATATAGGCGTAATTGGTCTAAATTTTGCTGAGTATTATAAGGATAAGATAGGTAAAAAAGCTTTTTATCTGAATAATATATGGATCAATCGCTATGGAGATTCATGGAAAAAACGCCGAAGTTTATGCTCGGAGAAAAGAAAATTTCGAATTGTTGGAAACATAGGAAGTCTGGCTGCATCTGCTAATACGATGGGGCTGGAAATTTTAGCCCGTGATGTGGTGCCAGAGCTAAGGAAGTTGCTACCGGAAGATTCGTTTGAAATAGATATTTTTGGTCGTCATAAACCTTTGCCGCACGTTGACAAACTGCTGAGACAGCCGGAAATAAATATAAGAGGTTTCGTGGTAGATATTGACAAAGAAATGATGGAATCCGATGTATTTTTGTGTGTTAACAATATGAGCAGCTACAAAACTGCACATACACGTTTTCTTCATGCCTGGTCTCTTGGTTGCTGCGTTGTAGCAGCCAGTGATGCTGTGTTTTCGATGCCTGAAATGAAGCATGAACAGAATGCCCTTCTAGGGAGAAATCCTTTTGAGATTGCCCAAATGATTTTGAGAGCAAAGAAAAACCCAGAGCTTAGGCACCGTATTGGTCTTGCAGGTTATGAAACAATGGAAAAAGAATTCAGGGTTGATCATGTGGTAGATGTTATATTAGAGAAATTAGAGAGTATAAGGGTATGATGTGTGCTAGTTTTTAGTTATGAATTTTAGCGCCAATGGTGACCCCGGTAGGTAATTTTTCCTGTGTATAAGAATTCTGCGAACAAAGCTGGAAAGTTTTCCCAATGTCTGCGTATCTTTCTTCTTAGAGGCACATGGGACAACGACTTTTCAACACTTTCGAGTTGACTTATGGACAATAAACCCGCGTCTCGGAAGACGCTTAAGGCAAAGGATCTTAAACCAAAGGTCAGTGCAACTAATCCTATCCTTTGGAGATTGTAGTTGGATAATTGATTTTGATCTGGGTCAAGGGCATACAAAGCATTGCCTACAAACGGGAGACCCTTGTCCACTAGTTTTGGTATTTTTGATTTGCATCGTGTATATCGAGATGGCCCTAAATCTAAATTTAACAACCGAAAACCATGGTTGTGCAGTAGTACATGCTGATGACCAAATAAAGGGTGCGCGTCATAAAATGGCACACAGAAGAACTCAGTTCTAATGAATAGCACCCTTCCAGAACTCAAAATATTTTTACCGCCCTCAAATACTTTAGTTTCTGCACCTTCAACATCCACCTTTAGATAATCTAGCGTAACCTTATCATCTAAGATGTTGTCTAGACGGTCACAATTTACGTTTTCTTCAGAAACAACTTGCATTGCTGTGCTGCCCATAGGGGCAATGCCAATAGGAGAAAAGCCTTTGCCCAGTCTTCCACCATAATCGAGAAACATTCGATCAGCCATTTCAGGTTTTATGTTTCCCATTAGAGAGCTTTGCGCCACATTTTTTGTAATGTAGAGTTTTCTAATTTCTGGTTCACTCCAGAGGGCAACCTGTTTCACCGTTTTACTCTTCCATTTGGGGGGGGGTATACCAGCTTCTTCAGCGTCTGTTTTATTGGAAAGGATCTTTTCATGTTCGACAGGGTTAGGTTCAAATCCGATCCAATGAGCATGTTTAGTGTAGCCTTCAGGTAAATCATACATCCCTCCTCTGGCGCCGACGTCTACAACCGTCAGATTGATGTTTTGATCTAGTATGGGTTGGAGAGCAATTTCACCGACTGTCTTTCCATCTTCTGTGGGTAAATCAAGAGCGTTCATTATAGAAGCTTCCCAGTTTCTTATTGTGCAGAATATCCGTATATCTATTGGTAGTTTGAATTGCAATAAATATAGGAACTTAAATTATGCTATCATGTTGATATGTATAGAAAATGTTTATTACCTTAAATAGATTGTTAAGTTTAGTTAATTTATTGAGCTGATTTTCCACTTATATAGTTAACAATTGTTTTAATGTTTATCTGCCAAAAACATAGCTACTTTGTAGCTAAGAATGTTGAAATATTATTAGAAGGCTTTGTTTTGATGAGAATAATTGATCGGTCAGAAAATAAATTGTCACCATATGTGTCACTTGTTACACGCAAGATTGTGATTGATTCGAGTGCTGCACCAAGTTTCTACCATTCGTTAAAGCCACGTGATTATGTTTGCATTTTGCCTCTTACATCTGACGGTAATATCATTATGGTACGTCAATATAGACCGATTTTGGAACGTACCACACTTGAACTTCCGGCAGGGTTATTAGATGATGGATTAGACCCAATTGTTGGTGCCCGTAGAGAACTTATTGAAGAAACGGGTTGGGATTCAGACCAGCCATTGTCCCCGCTCGGCAAACTTGATCCCGATACCGGGCGGCTAGAGAATCGGCTCTGGTGTTACCTTGCCTCGTGTAATGAAAAATTGGCAGATTGGCAGCCTGAAACAGGTGTTGAACCTGTAATAATGTCTCCCGTTGAACTCCAGAAATCAGTAAACTGTGGGGAGTTTAATCACGCACTACATCTTGCGGTTTTGATGCTCGCAGTGAGCTTAAAGGTATTTAATATTTATTAAGGGTGAACCGTGAATAGAAAAATAGGAAATGTCTATTATTTATTCCACACAATTAAATATTATCAACCGTCGATTAAGGAGCTTATTTTTCTTGGAATGCGGCGAACTTTTTAGTTAGTGTTAATCAAATATAAGCTACCGTACAATTGATGGGGTGGGACTAAGAGTATTAAATATTTATATCGGTTTAGCTAAAGGATATGCGTGAAAAGGAGAGGACATGAGCCAAAATCAAGAAATGATCTCGTTGTTTAGGCACGAATTAGAACTTTGCAAGTTAAGACCTGAAGAGATTCTGGCAGTGTTGACGGAAGGAGGGGAGCGGAGTGAATTCGCAAATGCCTTTCTTGCGGCTGCGGAAGAAATCGGAGCGACGGCATTCCGAGTTGATGTAGCAAAGGCGACAGAAGGTGGTCTTGAAAACGCAGGACAAACCTCGTTAGCAGCAGATAGGCCTGCCATTGAAAAATTAAAAGAGGCGAATATTGTTATCGACTTGATGTTTCTCCTATTTTCAAAAGAGCAGATTGAAATTACTGATAGTGGAACCCGCATGCTTCTGGTAATGGAGCCTTTTGACGTTCTTAAACGATTGCTGCCCAATGAAGATCAAAGATCTAGAGTGGAAGCAGGTGAACGTCGATTGGAAAAAGCTAAGGAAATGCGAATAACATCTGAAGCAGGAACAGATGTTACGTATAAGCTTGGAAAATTTCCAGTATTAACAGAGTATGGATATACGGACAAACCTGGTAGGTGGGATCACTGGCCTTCCGGTTTTTTGGCCACATCAGCGTTCGAGGATGGTGTTAATGGGGTGGTAGTGATTGATAAAGGAGACATCATTGCCCAGCCATTTATGGAGTATATGCAGGATCCAATTACGTTAACTATTAAAGATGGCTATATAAAAAATATCCAAGGCCCAGGCGACAGTGCTAAACGAATTAGTGATTATATTGCAAGTTTTAATGACCCCGATGCCTATGCCATCTCTCATATAGGTTGGGGCCTAAATGAGCTGGCGCGATGGGATTATTTGGATAAGGCGGAGCCCGAAATTCGCGGGTGGGGGATGGATGCCCGGGCTTATTATGGAAATGTATTGTTTTCCACTGGTCCAAATGTTGAACTAGGAGGAACAAATAATACGCCGTGTCACCTTGATATACCCCTTAAGGGATGCTCTCTATGGTTGGATGGCGAGCTGATCGTGGAACGAGGTATTGTTATACCGAAGGATATGCAGGTTTCTGGTGTAGATGCTCAGGGGATTTAGTTCTGACCGTTTTTTAATTACATTTACAATACCGACTATTGTTTAAACGCAGCCATGTGTTAGGTAAATCAATGGTACTCCAAGAGGTATTGATAATACTTAGTGACTGGTGATAGTAGTGCTAACGAGTTTTATCATCATTTTCTTTGTGATTGGTTTAGTCTGTATGGGTACAATATCCCTTGCACTGGATAAATCACGATCCTTAATTCTTCTCGTTGAGAACAATTCTGTCAGGAATTCTATAACTTGTGAACTACATCTAGCGCACTGGTTTTCATACGAGATTGGTAAATTGAAAGCTGGGAATTTTAAAATGTTGCATCTGACTGTTCATGGTTCCGATCATCTCTTGACAATAAAAAATGATAAAAATGTTGATATGGCAATATCGGGAATCCACTGCCGGTCCTATGACTCAGGTGGCGAGTTTTTAGAATATTGGACTGCAGCCGATAAATTGAGACGGGATGGCGAAGTTTTCATCTTAAGCTGTGTATTGGCTGATAAACTTCATTGTTCAGAGGCTGATGTTGGCAAATTAATCATAACTAACTAAAAACTATGCAAATGTACCTCGTCGGTACGGCTGCGCTAACATAGTCGGTAAATACGATCTACGGCAGAAAAGAACCAAAACCATTAATACGACAATAAATGGTAGCATTTCAGCTGCATCAGTCGGCACCGGAATTCCCGCGACTTGGAAAGCCGTTGATAAAGAGAGTGCAAATCCAAAAAAGAGCGCTCCAATTAGAATCCAGACGGGTCGACCTCTTGCCAGCATTGCTAGTACTATTGCAATGAAGCCAAGACCCTTTGTCATGAAAGGCACGAATGTCCCAGCACTGATCTCGGCCATAAATGCGCCACCTAGTCCTGCCAAGGCACCAGTAGTTAGAAGGGCATAAGTTCTTGTCAAATGGACGCTGACGCCACTAGCGTCCAATGCAGCCGGCCGGTCTCCAGCAGCCTGGAGGTTAATGCCAATATTTGTTTTAGCATATAGCCAGGCAAAGCAGGGAACTAGGATAAATGCCACGTAAACCAACGGTTGTTGGTTAAATAAACTTTGCCCCACGATCGGTAGTTCGGCCAGAACTGGGATCTCGATTGTGTTCGCGCCTTCAAGTCTAGGATACGTAGTTCGAAAATCTGCATAAAAAAGCAATGCTGTGAGACCTTGAAAGGCGAATAAAATAGCTATTCCTATTACAACTTGATTAAGACATAAATAAATACACAGAATAGCCATTAGAAGCGAAATTAAACATCCGGCGGCAATGCTACTAAGAAAACCTAGCCATACTGATCCAGTGTAAAACGTGCATACGAATCCGGTGTAGGCTCCTCCCAGCATCATACCCTCGAGCCCCAAATTGAGAACCCCTGCTTTCTCGGATATTTGTTCGCCTAAACTAGCTAATAAAAGCGGAATACAAACCATCAAGATACCGCTTAAAAAGGCTGTCAGAAAACTTGATGTCAGCAAAGCATCCATTTTAGTTCATCTTTCATTGAATTGAGCAAATAAAATAATCTTTGGCATGTTTGCTAAGGTCGATTTTCAAATTTCTGGTTTAAATACTCTGTTATCGCGAGAAACACGAGTATTAAACCTATAATTATTAGAACGAATACGGAGGGCAGACCAGCTTTGCGTGCGGCATATTCTCCACCAATTGAAAATGCTGCAAAAAATGCAGTAAATCCTATCAGGGCGATGCCGTTGAATCTTGCTAGAAAAACGAAAGGGATCATGTAAAGGCCGTAATGAGGATCCCAGCCAGCTCTCACATGGCCAATGCGACCTGCAACTTCTATAGTTCCTGCAAGCCCGGCAAGAGCAGCACTAATGGTGAAAGCTGCTATTGTAAGTTTTGGGACAGAAAGTCCGGCATGGGCTGCGGCTTTCGGATTAATCCCAACAACCCTCAGTTTATTCCCAACGGAGGTTTTACTCACGATAAAATGTATCGCAAAAATTGATATAAAAGCAAAAATCAATCCGATGTGTACTGAAGATCCAAACAATAATGGCCATCGATCCTCTGTAGAGAATCCTATGGTTTGATGCACATGATTCCCTGGATCGTTGAATACTGTCTTAACCAAAAGAGCGCTTAGCAGCACCCCTAGGAAAGTCATCATTAAAGTCGTAATGATTTCATTAATTTGATAGTAAGCTTTTAAAAGTGCGGGGCCTATCGACCATATCAAAGCTACCAATATTCCCAAAGATACGAGGCAGAACATTGCTAAGGGTGAAGGCATTACGTTTAATGCTAGGGGTGCGATTGCGGATGTAAAAACTGCAGATAGAACGAACTGTCCGTCGAGGCCAATATTCCACATACCTGCTCTAAACGATACAATCAGGGCGGAGCCGATTAATAACAATGGTGTCATACGGTTTAAGGAGTCTTGAAGTCCCCAAGAATTTACGAGGCTACGGTCAATTATATTCCAGTAGAAGGTGAATGGATCTTTGCCGAGACATAGGAGAATGATTCCGGTAAAAAATAGAGCCAATAAAATTGGAATAAGTGCCCGGATCCAATAGGGTATGGTAAGTGGTCTATGCACAGAAATAGCCCTTTTTATTACAAAGATAGCAGACTATTTTGATTGACCGCCACATTTGCTTTTGCGTGTTCATTCTAGATCTGTGTCCAAAATAAGTTTTCCGATCTGGACTTCTGCACCCTCACCATTTTTTATGATTCCAGCTAAACTTCCACGGGACATAACGCCTATGTGATCACACAATTCTAATAATTCATCTAATTCAGTAGATATTACTACGGTCGCCACACCCTCATACGCCTGTTTCCGAATTAGTCTTCTGATCTCCTGTGTATTACTTAGATCTAGGCCATATGTGGGTTTGTTATATATAATTACCTTGGGCTCTGTGACTAGTTCTCTACCTAACACTACCTTCTGAATGTTTCCGCCAGAAAGGGTTCCTAAAAGTTGATTGCTACCCGTGCTGCGTACATCAAATAACTTGATTAATGAATTAGTAAAATCAGTAATTTCAATGTGTTGATTCACATGCCAACGCCAAAAAGGCTTCTCGCCTATCCGTTTTATTAAAGCATTGGCCGATATGTTGAGAGAGGAAACGGTAGCTTCTTCATACCGATCATCTGTTATATATGTAAGACCAATTGCAAGACGTTCGCTGACATTCAGGTTAGTAATATCTTTTTCACCTAGCATAACTCTTCCTGCACTAGATCGCCGTTGTCCTGAGAGGGTCTCTGCCAGTTGTTTTTGACCATTTCCGTCAACACCAGCAATTCCAAAAATTTTTCCTGGTTCAACAGAAAAGGTAATGCGTGATAGGGAGGGTAGTGATTTTTCTGCAATCGTTGATAAATTTGTTACCATTAGGGTTTGGCTCGCCAAGCCCTTCATAGAAATTAATTTATTTGAAACGAAAGCAGAGTCTAATTTGTTTACATTGATACTGTCAGATCTGTATTTGTTAAATAGTAACTCAACAATATCATCTCTGGCTTTTTCAAAAGAGAGGTTTTTTAATGTATCAGAAGTTATGCTTCCAACCACTTTGCCACGACGAAGCATAGTAATATTGTCTCCGAAATCATAAGCTTCTTGCAATTTGTGTGTGATGAAAATAATAGTTATTCCGTCTTGTGCTAAACGGCGTATAACTGCTCCTAGATTGTCAATGCCTGTTGTAGTAAGCATAGAGGTGGGTTCATCTAAGACCAAGACCCTCTCACCCCTCCAAAGAGCTTTGAGTATTTCCACCTGCTGTTGTTGGCCTAAGGCCAATTTTCCAGTCGGAATATCAGGGTCAATCGAAATGCCAAGTTTTGCACACAAAGCTTTCAACTTGGTTTTAATGCCATTTGCGTTCTTACCCTGATGCCAAGCTTGGCCCAACATTAAATTTTCTATTGTTGTGAGTGTTGGCACAAGGGTCGAATGCTGCTGAACGGTTCCAATTCCTAACTCGATAGCTTTTCTCGGTGAGGTAATTTTAACAGTATTACCGTTAATTAATATTTTGCCCGAATCAGGTTGATACAACCCTGATAATATACCAACTAATGTTGATTTCCCTGCTCCGTTTTCGCCGAGCAAAACGTGGACTTGTCCGGGGTAAATTTCCAAATCTATATGTTTATTGGCTATTACTCCAGGAAAACTCTTGGTTATCGCCTGAAGTTCAACAAGTGCAGCGATGGGAGCATTGCAAGGTGTTGCCACTTACCTACATCCCTTCATTCTCAAAGTTACATCCCATGGAACAAGCTCTAAACACCTAGTTTATAGCTAACTTGGATGATTTAAACCTAAAAATACGAGTTCACTTCTCAATGCAAATCTAGTTATGCCGGAAGGCGGTTTTATTTCTAATTTTGAGGGTTATCCACGGTAGACATCATAGATTTCAGTTCTTCGATCTCTGCTACTTCAGCGACCGTTATTTTTCCACTTAAAATGCCATCACGGGCGGTTACAACTTTTTGCCAAATATCTTCAGGAATATATTTGGTTTTCAGCAGGTTTACGGAATTATCGCTGAGGCTCAGATCATAACTATTTGTACCGAAACTGCCGCTCTTAATGTCTTTAATCATTGCGGTCCAAATTGGTGCCAGGTTCCAAGCTGTTGAGGAAAGTAAGTGACCCTTATCTATTTGTCTCTTGTCACCAATTACATCAATAAACCAGACTTTGCCCCCATCCTTTGCTTTGGTGGTTTCGGTGGCTTGAAGCATTCCAAAAGTAGCTCCATTACCCATACCGTATATAATATCTGCCCCCGCACCTATGACTGACTTAGTAACTCGATTAGCGCCTGCAACGTCTTCGTAGGCCATATGACCTATAACAGCATAATGAATATTGATTTTGGGATTAACCGAGCGGGCACCCTGAACAAATCCACCGGCCTGTAGATTCCAGGTTATAACTTCAGAACTGACCACAATACCGAGAGAGCCAGTCCGTGTCATGTTAGCGGCAAGAACCCCAGCTAAATACGCCCCTGGTGCGCCACTGAGTTCATAGTTAGTGACTAATCCAGGAGTAGACGAGTTCGGCAATTCTGTTACAGCTACCGGCACTCTAAACTCTTTCGCTATTTCAGCGGCGGCACTGTTATAACCACTTGCGTGCGCGATAATCATACTCACACCAGTTGCAGCATAT
>CAYRUX010000095.1:0-3722 GCA_964427515.1 uncultured Rhizobiaceae bacterium | reverse complement strand
AAGCAGCGGAAGAGCATTTTCACGTTAATCATTTTAATCACGAAGGATTATTTCTTTTGGCTCAATGGCTAAGAAGCCGAACTCAGATACCATTCACTATGCATTTTAGGACAAATATAATCCCTTCATTATTCTCTTATTGGCAGGCTCGCGTAGTTTCACGATCTATTGATCACGCAATATTTATTACAGAAAACGAGCAAAAAACTTGGCAGTCACTAGGTCTAAATAATAAGCTTGGAGATGTTATATATAACGTTGTGGAAGACTGGCAAAAAGCTACAATAAGCCATTCTAAAATTCCTAGTGATTCCCGTTTTAAAATTGCCAGCCTTAGTAATTATACGTGGGCTAGGGGCGTTGATCGGTTGGTAGAAACAGCTGTTGTGCTCGCAAAGAGGGGCAGGCGGGATATATTATTTGTAGTTGCTGGAGATATTCAATTAAGCGGTTCTTTGCCTGGAAAATTGGGACAAATTAAAAAAAGTAAAGGTAGTTTGGCTGATTATGCAGAGGCTATGGGCGTGGCTGACATGTTTTTGTTTCTCGGGCATGTGCCAAATCCTAGTTCAGTACTTGCCGGATGCGACGCGTTGCTGAAACTTAGTAGAGAGAACAATCCATGGGGTCGAGACATAATTGAAGCACTGGGGGCTGGATTACCTGTTATTACCGTAGGTAGTTATAATAGATTTGTAGAATCGGATAAAACCGGTGTGTTACTTGGCAAGTATTCTGTAGAGGAAGTTGCACAAAACATATTGCGACTTACGGATAACCCAATATTGGTAAAGCAGCTTGGTGATGCAGCCGGATTGAGGATTAAAATTCTTTGTAATGGATCAAAGCAAGCGTCTGAACTAGCTACGATTTGGCATCAGGTACATCGAACATGACCATCAAGTTAGCTTTTGTCTTGCCCTCTTTCGCCGGCGGTGGAGCAGAGCGAGTATTATTACAATTAGCTTCCAGCATAGATAATTCCGTTATTTCACCTAATTTGATTATGTTAAATAGCCACGGGCCTAATGCTTATATGGTTCCCCCAAACGTGCCCGTTGAAATTTTAAATAAGTCGCGGTTACGCTATGCAATTCCAGCGTTGGTGAGAAATATACGCAGACAAAAGTTCAACGCCGTAATATCCTCTCTGGGTTATATAAATCTTGCATTGTTAGCCAGTCGTAAGGCTCTTCCCAGTTCAACAAAAATTATTATACGCGAAGCCAATATGCCCTCGTTAAGTTTACCAAATGGACCTAGGCCACGCCTAATGTTGTGGCTGTATAAGCATTATTATTCACGTGCTGATACTGTTATCTGTACATCTAAATTGATGATGAATGAAATGGAAGAATATATAGGCGTTGAGAGAAATAAACTTTGTTTGTTATCAAATCCTGTTGATCTTAAGAGAGTGCGAAAAAATATTCCAACCGGATCTGCTACAAAAAGCGACAAATTATATTTTGTGGCAGCGGGCAGATTAACGAGGCAAAAAGGATTCGATCGACTATTAGAGATGTTTTCAGATTTGCCCAAAACTTATAATTTAAAAATTCTTGGAGACGGGCCGGATAGAAGACTTCTGGAATTGAAGATTGATAAATTTGGGTTAGGTGATCGAGTTTTTATGCCGGGTTTCAAAGAAAATCCATGGATAGATTATTCCGAAGCTGACGCTTTTCTAATGCCTTCTCGATGGGAAGGTTTGCCTAATGCTGCTTTGGAAGCGCTCGCTTGTGGAACCCCAGTTATTGCGACTCCTGAATCAGGTGCTTTAATTGAAGTAGCCGAAAAGATACCTAATGGCACAATAACCATTGCTTCTTGGGGTCAGCCTTTTATTTCAGCTATATCGGAGATTATTGGCAAGGAAAAAAATAAAGAATTAAGGGCAAGCCTGCTTCCAGAAGAATATGAACTTTCAAAGGTTACAGAGCATTTTGAGTCCATAGTTAAAAGATTACTGTAAACATATAATTCTTTTTACGAAAATTATGAAATCTGCAACGATTAAATCCTCATTTTACGAATAAGTTTCGAGATTTATATGCTTTAAAAAAATCTGTCCACATCTAGGTTAGCAATCGTCAATGTCTCGATAGACAGGGATAAGCCTTATGCTACTTTTTATAATAGTTAGAATGTCTATATATTAATTATCCAGAATATTGAGTTATGAATATAACTGAGAGAAACATTTCAGTCATGCATATCATTACCGGGCTGAATATTGGTGGTGCTGAGACCCAGCTAATCAATCTTGTTATCGCACGGCGGCGGGCAGGTGCTTTGGATAGAGTAGTTAGTTTGGTTTCAGAAGGTAGTATGGCTGGTCAACTAAAGGAAGCAGGTGTGCCTTTATACGATTTGGGTATGACTCGTGGTTGGCCGACGCCTTCTGGTCTTATAAAATTAATGTTTTTAATTCGCCGATATAAACCGCAAATTATACAAAGTTGGATGTATCACTCGGATCTGATTTCGACTCTAGCACTACGTATTTCAGGACGTTGGGGACAGACTAAACTAGTTTGGGGTCTTCGGTGTTCTAACATGGATCTTTCAGATTATGGGCACATTTTCAGGCTGACTATAAAATTGTGTGCACGTTACTCATATTTGCCAGATATAATTGTAGCTAATTCAGAAGCAGGTTTGGAGGCGCATCAAACACTTGGATATTATCCAAAATCATCAAGAGTTATTCCGAATGGCATAGATACTGATAAGTTTAAGCCTAATTCCAAATCTCGCACTAATGTTAGATTAGAACTTGGAATTGAACCTAATGTAAAGTTGGTGGCTCATGTTGCGAGAGTCGACCCCATGAAAGACCATGAAACTCTTTTGAGAGCTATACAAATGGTGCCGGATATTAAGTTGATAATGATAGGGCTTGGTACCGAAAAATATTCTATTGAGTCTGACCAGTGTTATAGCCTTGGGTCTAGGAATGATGTGCCAAAATTGTTGACGGCTTGTGATATCATTGTTTCTAGCTCGGCTTATGGCGAGGGATTTTCGAATGCAATAGCCGAGGGTATGTCCTCAGGCTTGGTACCAGTATCGACTAATGTAGGTGATATAACACAGATAATCGGTGGACTTGGTATAGTTGTTCCCCCTCGCCAGCCGCAGGCTCTGGGCTCAGCTTTGCAAAAAATTGCTTCAGAACCACAGGAGATCCATAATAAGCGAAAGGTAGAGGTTCGATCTCGGATCGAGCGTTGTTACTCGACATTGGAATATTTAAACAATTATAAGAAGCTGTATCTGTCTCTTATTTAACTATGCTGGGTATTGAAAATAGTGTGTGGCTTTGCGGGTCAAGTAATATTTAGGGGAATCAATAAAGGGGATTTAAGGGGAAGATTAAATCGAGCCCTTGAACGCCTGCAACCCAGAGGCCCTGATAAGCAGCGCTGCTGGTTTGATGATCGATGTGGCCTTGCTAATACGAGATTATCAATTCAGGATTTAAGTGAAGCTGGCGATCTTCCTATGGCTGAACATGGGTTAGTGATAGCGTACAATGGAGAAATCTATAATTTTAAGGAACTTCGAGAAGAGCTAAAATGTTTAGGGTACATATTCCGAAGTAATGCTGATACGGAAATACTGTTGGCAGGATGGAGGGCCTGGGGTGAGGAGTTAATTCCAAAGCTTAACGGTATGTTCGCTTTTGCACTGTGGGATCCTCTATCGTCAGAGCTAAT
>CAYRUX010000094.1:0-19663 GCA_964427515.1 uncultured Rhizobiaceae bacterium | reverse complement strand
AAAGAACCTCCCACGAAGGTCGTGCCGGGCTCCACCGGTTCCGACTCTAGGACCTTTTTCTAACGCATCATGAATATGTTCTTGCACCTTTTCCACGGCAGCCATGTCGATCAGCGGCCCCTGTTCCGTTTCCCCCTTAAGCCCGGGGCCTACGCGTAACTTATCCGTAGCTTCACTAAGTTTATCAGCAAACTCGTTATACACCCCATCCTGAACGAGAAACCTGTTAGCACATACACAGGTTTGTCCAGTATTTCGATATTTTGAAGCGATAGCCCCAGTTATAGCAGCATCCATATCTGCATCTTCGAATACTATAAATGGCGCATTACCACCAAGTTCCATAGACACTTTTTTTACGGTAGCCGCACATTGTTCTATCAATATTTTACCTACTTCAGTAGAGCCAGTAAATGAAAGTTTACGTACGATCGGGTTGGATGTTAATTCCCCTCCCATTTCACGCGAAGAACCCGTTAATATATTTAAAACTCCAGCTGGAATGCCTGCTCTCTCTCCCAACTCACAAAGTGCGAGAGCCGAGTATGGTGTAGAAGTCGCGGGGCGTGCAACGACCGTACATCCAGCCGCCAACGCTGGGCCTGCCTTGCGGGTTATCATCGCATTTGGAAAATTCCAAGGTGTGATCAGGCCGACCACACCGACCGGCTCCTTAGTTACCACTATTCGCCTATCGTTTAATGGCTGAGGTATAACGTCACCATAAGCTCTCTTACCTTCCTCGGCAAACCACTCAACGAAGGATGCCCCATAGGTAATTTCACCTCGGGATTCAGCCATCGGTTTACCTTGTTCAGCCGTCATAATAATGGCTAAATCTTCCTGGTTTTCTATCATCAAATTAAACCATTTTCGCAAAATTGAGGACCGTTCTTTCGCGGTTTTAGATCGCCAGCTGGGATACGCACGATTTGCAGCTTCAATTGCCTGCCTCGTTTCCCGAGCACCCATGTTTGGTACAGTTCCAATTACATTGTTATCAGCAGGATTAGAAACATTAATTGTTTCTTTACTGTCAGCATCAGTCCAGACACCAGCTATATAACACTGCTGTCTTAGCAATGATGGATCTGAAAGGGGAACTCCCAAACCTGGATCTGCAACGATATTGGCCATGTTAATCTACTCCATATATTAAAAATTCAAAGCACATCAGAAATTATTGTGCTATTATTACGCATCCTATATTCACACACTATCCTCGGAAATCTTGGTGGGCAACCACGGTGAACCGTAATATCAATTTATTAATAATAATGTGTCAATTTCATATTTAGATATTTAGTGCTGAGTAAATAATTTATGAGTGCCTTAAAAACTGGAATTACGCGTAGGCAATGCCTCATTACAACGAGCGCCACAGCATTTATTACTGGAGTTTCTTTTTTTAAAACTGCTCCAGCCAGTTATTGGAAAATAAAAGAAAGACGAATTCAACTACATAACCTCTGGACAGATCAGTATCTAGATTTGTGTTATTGGAAGGATGGGGTCTATTTGAAGGACTCAATGTCAAGTTTTAATTATTTACTTCGTGATTGGCGCACAGGAGAAATAGGAGATATTTTCCGCGGTGTATTTGATCAGTTATTTTGGCTAAATAAAGCTTTAAATAACACATATCCATTTGAAGTCGTTTCTGGATTTAGATCAATTTCTACAAATAAGGTCCTTCAAACAAATAATGAGGGAGTAGCAAAAAATAGCTTGCACACGTATGGAATGGCTATAGATATTAGAATAAAAACTTTTACTGTAGAGCAGATTTGGGAAGTCGCAACTTCGATGGGCATCGGTGGTGCAGGCCTATATAACAGTTCACAATTTGTTCATTTGGACGTTGGGCCTGCTCGCTCGTGGAGCGCCTAAAACCAAATAATTTATCTTTGTTTTGTTAATATAAACTAATAAATAATTTACGCTTCATTCTTTTCAATCCATTGCTAACCTTTTAGCAAGCTCCTTTTGAAGTTCGTCAGTTTTTTGCTGTCGGTGCCACATGTCAGAGTATTTTCCACCAAGCGATAATAAATCCCTGTGGCTACCACGCTCTATAATTTGCCCCTTATCAAGAACTAAAATTTGATCACAATCAACTATTGTGGAGAGACGATGGGCAATTATTAAAGTAGACCTTCCGCGACTAACCTCCTTTAGATTATCCTGTATTTCCTTTTCTGTCTCAGAGTCCAAAGCAGATGTTGCTTCATCAAAAAGCATTATCTTTGGATCCTTAAGAATAGTTCGGGCAATTGCTACTCTCTGTTTCTCACCACCCGAAAGTTTTAAACCTCTCTCACCAACCTGAGTTTCGTATCCGTCTGGCAAAGTCTCTATAAAGTCGTGTATATGTGCAAGACTTGCAGCCTTCTCAATATCTAGTCGAGTAGCACCTGGCATCCCGTAAGCTATGTTATAGTCAATATTGTCATTAAACATAACGGTATCTTGGGGAACTATACCGATAGCTGCTCGCAAAGATTCTTGTTTGACCTCCCTAATATCCTGACTGTCTATACAAACACTCCCACTCTGAATGTCGTAGAATCTAAAAAGAATACGAGAAATTGTTGACTTACCGGCGCCGCTGGCTCCGCAAATAGCTACCGTCCCCCCCGCGGGCACACTGAAACTTATATTATCTAAAATCAGTCGACGATCATCATAACTGAAAGAAACATTTTCAAAACTTATTTTGCCTGCAGAAACCTCAATATTTTTTGCATCCGGATCATCTTTTATCTCTGGCACAACATGGGTAAGTTCAAACATTGCCTCCATATCAGTTAAAGACTGCTTAATTTCTCTATAAACAAATCCAAGAAAATTTAATGGTATATATAATTGGATAAGATAGGTGTTAACTAATACAAAGTCCCCAATTGTCATTGTACCAGCCGCAACCTCGTAACCCGCCATAATTGTAATGCCTGTCAGACCAATTGCTATAATAGCCCCCTGACCAATATTTAATATTGAGAGACTAGTTTTGCTTTGTATTGCCGCTTTCTCGTAACGCTGCCGCGACTCATCAAAACGACGGGCTTCATGAGCCTCATTGCCGAAATATTTAACGGTTTCGTAGTTCAATAAACTATCTATAGCTTTAGTATGGGCTTCAGAATCTTGATGATTCATTCTGCGCCGATATTTCAGTCTCCACTCGGTTACTGCTAACGTAAAAATAATAAATAGGGTAATAGTAACAAATGTGATAGCGGCATATTCCACTCCATATAACCACCATAGAAACCCACATACCAAAATAATTTCAACTAGGGTCGGCAGTATATTGAACAACATGAATGTTAGTAAAAATTCTATGCCCTTTACCCCCCGCTCTATAGCACGAGATAAACCACCAGTCCTTCTTTCTAGATGAAATCTAAGGGATAATTGATGCAAATGCTGGAAAACCTTAAGGGAAATAGTGCGAATTGATCGTTCTGCTACTTTGGCGAACACCGCATCTCGCAACTCTCCAAACGCTACAGTTGCAACGCGTAACAAACCATAAACCACTAGTAAACTAACTGGTACTACAATAAAGGGAGCATTGTCAGCGCCTAATATATCTATCGCTTCTTTATATAAGATCGGAACATAAACATTAGCAATTTTTGCTAATATGAGCAGAACAATGGCTAAAACAACCCGAGTTCTCATTTCTAGTGATTTCTGCCATAAATATGGCAGTAACGTGCTTATCGTATGAATATGAGAGCGTGGAGAATCAGCTTTTGAACTTTGCGCCTCACGCGGAATATTCACCATGCAGTGTCCCAATCATCAAAAAATATACCACAGGCGAATCACACCCATAAGTTACCCTTGGCAAATGCCTAAATTACCCATCAGCCAAATTTATAGTTGAGATATTTTGACTTGCGCACAGTAAATAAATAAGGACGTCATTGTCTAGCAATAAGACACATGATTTCAGCAGCAGCCTTCGGAATATTAGTGCCTGGGCCGTAGACTGCAGATACTCCAGCATCAAGTAAAAATTTTTCATCATTTGGAGGTATTACCCCACCACATACAACAAGAGTGTTTTCTGCCCCTTGAGACTTCAGCTCTGATAGCAACTCTGGCACAAGAGTTTTATGACCAGCCGCTAGGCTAGAAACTCCGACTACATGAACGTCATTCTCGACGGCTTCACGAGCAGCTTCGCTAGGCGTCTGAAACAAAGCACCTATATCAACATCAAAACCAATATCTGCAAAAGCTGTAGCAATTACTTTTGATCCCCTGTCATGACCGTCCTGACCAAGCTTCACAACTAATAATCTTGGCCTCCTTCCTTCTCTATCAAAAAAAGCTGTAACATCTTCGCGAATCTTTTTGAACGATTCATCATTTGCATATGCCGTAGAATAAATCCCTGATATAGATTGAGCTGAAGCTCGATGCCGAGTGAAATGTTTCTCTAGCGCTTGAGAAACTTCGCCTACAGTAGCCCTTAATCTAACCGCCCTAATCGACAGTTCTAATAAGTTTGCTTCACTACAAGCGCCCACTGCAAGCAACTCTAAGGCTTTCAAACATGCTTCATTATCCCTATCATTCTTTACTTTTTCTAGTCGTGAAATTTGTGAGTCCCTAACTATCGTATTATCTACGTCTAACAATTCTGGCATATCCGTTTCTTGGGTCTGATATTTATTAACACCAACGACAATATCTTTACACTGGTCGATACGGGTTTGACGTTTAGCAGCAGATTCCTCAATCTTTAACTTTGGCATACCCGCAATTACGGCTTTGGTCATGCCTCCTAAATTTTCCACTTCGTCTATTAACTTCCAAGCTTCTTCTGCAATTGACCGAGTGAGAGTTTCCACATAGTAAGAACCTCCAAGAGGGTCCACTACCTGCGAGACTCCTGTCTCTTCAGCCAAAATTAATTGGGTGTTTCGTGCAATTCGCGCAGAAAAATCAGTTGGCAAAGCCACAGCTTCATCAAGCGAGTTAGTGTGTAAAGATTGAGTACCGCCCAAAACTGCCGATAGTGCTTCATATGCAGTACGTATAACATTATTGTAAGGATCCTGTGCAGTTAGGGACACCCCCGATGTCTGAACATGCATTCTTAGCATTAGCGATCTGTCATTTTGTGGTTCAAATGTTTTCATTATTCGAGCCCACAACAGCCTCGCTGCTCGGAGTTTAGCAACCTCCATAAAAAAATTCATTCCTACACAAAAAAAGAAGGATAACCGGGGAGCAAAATCATCTACATTAAGTCCACGATCAACTGCTGCGCGAACATATTCAAGGCCATCTGCTAGAGTAAAAGCTAATTCCTGGACTAAATTAGCTCCTGCTTCCTGCATATGGTATCCAGATATCGATACCGAATTGTATTTTGGCATGTGATTAGCAGTATACGAAATAATATCCGCAACGATACGCATGGAAGGTTCAGGAGGGTAAATGTAAGTATTCCTTACCATAAATTCCTTGAGTATATCATTCTGAATTGTACCAGAAAGCTGGCTCTGAGCGACACCCTGTTCCTCAGCAGCAACTATGTACGCAGACAGAACTGGTAAAACAGCCCCATTCATCGTCATAGAAACACTTACATCTTCAAGTGCTATACCATCGAACAGAATTTTCATGTCTTCGACGCTATCTATTGCCACCCCGGCCTTTCCTACGTCCCCGCGAACTCTTGGATGATCACTGTCATAACCTCTATGTGTAGCAAGATCGAACGCAACTGAAAGACCCTTTTGGCCACCTGCTAAATTTCGTTTGTAAAAAGCATTTGATTCTTCAGCAGTAGCAAAACCCGCGTATTGGCGTATCGTCCAAGGTCTATTGGAATACATGGTGGCCTTAACGCCTCTAGTAAACGGAGAAAAACCAGGAAGAGTATCCGTATATTGCAGCGAATCTAAGTCCTCTGCTGTGTAGAGTGACTTTACCTGTAATCCTTCAGGTGTATCCCAAATTAAAGAGTCTGGGTCTTGGCCTTTTAATTCGCTTCTAGCCAATGAATGCCAGTCCTTAAGATCATTTTTGGGAGTGTGGGTCATCAAAAAATCCAGTAATTATTTTTCTATCGAAAATTATGCGTTATTGATCTATACCCGTCAATCAACCCCATAATGCAGGTTCAGGGACACTTATTTCCATTCCATCATATTTAAGGCTTGGCACGTGATCCCTCGCTAACAACAAAGGCCCGTCAAGATCAACATAATCAGCGTATGTGGTTAAAAGTAACGCTGGCGCGATTGAGAGAGATGACCCAACCATACATCCTATCATAATTTTAAAACCAAGCTTTCTTGCGTCAGATATAAGCGCAAATGCCTCTGTTAAACCACCAGTTTTATCTAGTTTTACATTTACCACGGAATAACACCCGTGCAAGCGTGGCAAATCTTCACGTGTATGACAGGCTTCGTCAGCACAAAATGGAATTGGCGACTTACTGTTGAGTAAATATTTATCATCATGTACGGGAAGCGGTTGCTCAATCAACTCAACTCCTACATTCGAAAGTAATGGCAACAATTTATCCAACATTTGAGGTTGCCACCCTTCATTGGCATCAACTATAAGCCGAGAACTAGGCGCCCCACGTTTCACTGCCTCTAGACGTTTTAAATCACCCTCTCCTGTAACTTTAAGTTTAAGCAATGGACAATGGGATAATGCTTTGGCCCTATCTCCCATTTTTTTTGGTGTATCTAATCCAATAGTCATAGCGCTCAATACCCTGGTCGGGATATTAACACCCGCCAAATCCCATACCCTAGTATTAGTTTGTTTTGCTTCCAAATCCCATAATGCGCAATCAATTGCATTTCTTGCAGCCCCCGCTGATAGCGCAGCCTGCAAAGGCCCCCTTTGCATTCCTTCCTCAATTTGTGAGGACACAGACCTAATTTGCGACAGTACACTTTCTATAGACTCACCATAGTGAGGATAAGGAACACATTCACCTAAACCAACGTTCTCGCCTTCCCTCAACACTACAACAATAGAATTTGTTTCAGATCGAACGCCACGTGAAATTCGAAATGATTGTTTTAAAGGCCAAGTTTCTACCCGCGCTTCAATTGTACGCATTGATCAACATAATCTCTCAACAATTGCTGAAATACCTCCGAAAGTACAGCTGCCTTGATCTCTCATAGGATCTACGCAAGGCAATTCAAGCGTAGATGAAATATCCTCTAAAATATTGGTTGCAGTATCAATATCAAGACCACTAGTGTTAACGGATACTCCCGCACAAAACACATTAGGGTTGGTTAAACGAGCCGCTTCTAAATTAGCTTTAAGACAGACATCTAAATCAGGGATGGGCCAATTTGGCAAACCACGCATGTGTTTTCTGGTTGGTTCATGACATAGAACAATTGCATCTGGCTGTGTCCCATGAATCAACCCTAATGTGACCCCGGCAAACGATGGATGGAATAATGAACCTTGACCCTCGACTAAGTCCCAATGATCAATATCATTGGGAGGTGAAAGATATTCAGCTGCTCCAGAAACAAAATCTGAAATTATTGCGTCAACAGAAACTCCATCTCCAGCGATAAATATTCCTGTTTGTCCTGTAGCTCGAAAACTTGATTTTAAACCGACGCGTTTAAATTCTTTGTCGATTGCCAATGTTGTATACATTTTTCCAACTGAAGCATCACTCCCAACAGTTAGAAGCCTTTTCCCTGATCGCTTCTCTCCAGATCCAAGAGGAAATTCAAGGTCACTGTGGCGAACATCAAAGAGTTTAGCTCCACGCTGCTCTGCCTTATCTTTTAACACAATTACATCCCCAAGTCGCATATGCAAGCCGCTAGCCAAATCCATTCCTGAGTCAAGAGCTTCCAAAAGTGGCCTATGCCAGTGAGGAGGAATAATCCCTCCTCTATTGGCAACACCTACTACCATAGTTTTTGCACCTTTTTCTGTTGCTTCTTTGATCGATATATCTGGGACGCCTGCGTCAGCGTTACAATTTTCTAAACGAATCTGGCCAATACACCATTCTGGTCGCCAGTCTTTAATACCTTTAGCGGTTTTGGCCGCTAATTGATCATGAGCATCACCTAAAAATAGTAGGTACGGTTGCTGTATTAATTTGGTTCTATTCATAGTCCCTAGACTTCCGTTTTTGTTAGTTTCAATATAGTTTAAGTGGCCTTAAAACCTAACTAAATGTAATGTAACGTTAATGTAAACTAACCTCACAATCATTGATTGCTTCTGTATACCGAGGTAAATTGATTTAAGTGTACACCTAAATCAAATATTTTGTATGTTTGTAAAAAAAGATTTTATTGAACTTATTGGCAATACACCGATGGTTTCGTTGCGGTCGGCATCCGAAATGACCGGTTGCAACATTTTGGGTAAATGTGAATTTTTAAATCCTGGAGGTTCAGTAAAAGACAGAACAGCTTTGGGAATTGTACGTGATGCAGAGAAAAAAGGCTTATTAAAACCGGGTGGCATAATTGTTGAGGGTACGGCAGGGAATACAGGAATTGGGTTAGCATTAGTCGGGAAAGCTCTCGGTTACAAAGCTACAATCGTTATCCCAGAAACACAAAGCAATGAAAAAAAAGAGATGCTCAGACTTTGTGGAGCAAAATTAATAGAAGTTCCAGCAGTTCCATATCGCGACCCAAATAATTACGTAAAGTATTCTGGCCGAATAGCAGAAGAAATAGCCTCCACGAACGCTAATGGAGCAATCTGGGCTAATCTATTTGATAATCTAGCAAACAAAAATATTCATTTTGAAACTACTGGACCAGAAATTTGGACTCAAACTGATGGAAAGCTAGATGCTTTTATCTGCGCTGTTGGTAGCGGTGGAACATTAGCAGGGACTGGCGAGTACTTAAAGGAACAAGATCCAAGCATTACTATAGGTCTTGCAGACCCAATGGGAGCATCCCTTTTCAACTATTATGAAAATGGCGAATTAAAGGCGGAAGGAAGTTCAATTATGGAGGGTATTGGACAAGGCCGGATTACCGCAAATCTTGAAGGTGCTCCAGTTGACGAACAATTCCAAATTACTGACGAAGACGCACTTCCCATAATTTTTGAGTTGGTACAGCGGGAGGGACATATATTGGGAGGATCAAGTGGCATCAATATTGCGGGGGCTATTAGACTGGCACAGAAGATGGGACCGGGACATACCATAGTGACTATTCTCTGCGACTACGGCATGCGCTATCAGAGTAGGCTCTTCAACCCAGAATTTCTTAAATCAAAAAATCTACCCTTGCCAAGTTGGTTGGAAAGCGATTCATCATGACTAAACACATTTTTTCTGAGGATCCCTATACGCGCGAATGTGAAGCACGGGTTATTTTTGCCTCAGAAGAAAGTATAGAGCTAGATAGCACCGTATTCTATCCAACAGGTGGAGGGCAACCTGGTGACACTGGTTTTATAAATTTGAAAAACGGAACTAAAATTACAGTGCTTAACACTTTAAAGGACCTGAATACTGGTCAAGTATTCCATCAGATAAATGACTGCAAAGCGCCATCCGTATTAGGAGAAACTGTAATCGCTACCATTGATTGGGATCGACGCTATCGACATATGAAAATGCATACCTGCCTTCACTTATTGGGGGCAATTATAGATGCACCGATAACAGGCGGACAATTGGGAGAGAACAAAGGAAGGCTTGATTTCGACTTACCTAACTTAGATTTGAGCAAAGAACAAATTGAATTACGACTTAACGAGATAATCCAGAGCAGTCAGCCTACAACAATAAGCTGGATAACTGACGAAGATCTTGCAATGCAACCAGATTTAGTCAGAACTATGAAAGTAAAACCGCCAGCCGGCAAAGGCAAAGTGCGCCTTTTAAAAATTGGAAATATTGATTTACAACCATGTGGTGGCACACACGTTAAATCTACAAGCGAGATCGGTACAGTAAGAATTCACAAGATCCAGAACAAAGGCAAGCATAACCGTCGAATCCATGTGAGCTTTGCCGAACAATGACAGCATTGGAATTACCAGGGCCACTAGTTTCAGAAACATGGTTAAAGACTTATGTGACAGAGCCAAATGTGAAACCTTTGGATGCATCATGGTACCTGCCGAATCAAGATGGTGATGCTGAAGCTGAGTTCCATTTGGAGCACATAGAAGGAGCGGTTTTCTTCGATATAGATAAAATTAGTGACGGATTAAGTTCTCTTCCACACATGCTGCCCAAACCTAAGTTTTTCTCCAAAAAGATGGTGGAATTGGGTCTCTCCAACGACGATATCATAATTATTTATGATAGGGTCGGCATCTTCAGTTCGCCGCGGGCGTGGTGGACATTTAGAGTATTCGGCCATAAGAATGTCGCCATATTAGATGGTGGCTTACCTAATTGGAAGAATGCAGGTTTGCCTTTAACTTCTGGCCGACCCACGATAAAAAATACTTCATACCAGTCAAACTTTAACTCCAGCCTAATCCGTGATGTTGATCAGATTATTAGCAACCTCCAAGAAAACTATGAACAGGTAGTGGATGCTCGTAGTCACGGGCGATTTCACGGTTCAGAACCAGAGCCTAGACCTAATCTTCGATCAGGACACATCCCAAATAGTGTAAACCTCCCTTACGGAGCGCTGATTGACCAAAACACCAACCTTCTTCTATCTACTAATCGACTAAAAGAAATATTTGAAGAATTACGCATCGACCTGACACGTCCAATAATAACAACCTGCGGTTCGGGTATAAGTGCGTCTTTATTAGCTTTAGCCTTATATGTATGCGGAAACCAAAATGTGGCTGTTTACGACGGGTCTTGGACCGAGTGGGGAGGACGTAAAGACACTCCAATTTCTCTTTGAATAATAGCAAAGTCTGTTGCTCTTACATGTTAAAATATCATAAGCCAATTTTATTACTACCGCGTACGGTTTTTGATCCTAACAATGAGATATAATTTTTTATAATATGGTATCATTTTGATTAACATTATAGAAACGTAACCATTTGAAACTATGTCAGATTTTATACGTTGGCTTCTTCAAAAGATTTACTTCACTTCCATAGTGACAATATGCAGTATTTCTACTCTAAGCTGTGTTAAATCAGGAAACGCCGACCCTAGATTAAATGGCGATATGCTTGGAACTATCCGCTATCATACCGCCTCCCATGAAGATACGCTTTTGGATTTAGCTCGAGATAATGGACTTGGATTTATAGAGATTGTCGCTGCTAATCAAGGAATAGACCCTTGGATACCTGGTGATAAAACTCTAATTACCCTCCCTACAGGGCACTTAATTCCTAATACCCCAAGAGAAGGTCTGGTAATTAATCTGGCGGAACATCGATTATATAATTTTGGATTAGAAACCATAACTACTTACGCAATTGGTGTAGGACGTGAAGGTTGGGATACCCCCATAGGCACAACAAAAATTATAAGGAAACAAGCCAATCCAATATGGTTTCCACCTGACTCAATTAGAAAAGAAAAGCCTGATTTACCAATAGCAGTGCGTGCCGGACCCAATAACCCACTTGGACAGTATGCTCTTTATTTTGACTGGCCAGGATATTTAGTTCACGGTACAAACATGCCATGGGGTGTTGGCCGAAGAGTTAGTCATGGATGTATTCGATTATATCCCGAAGCTATTGAAAAGCTATTTTTCGAAATCGCCATTGGTACAAATGTGCTGGTAGTAAACCAACCGATTAAAATTGGAAAATATCAGGACGATCTCTATTTAGAAGCCTACCCTGAACCAAAGCAAGTCGATAAGCTTGAAGCAAACGGACGGGTAGATAGCTCTTCCCTTTCTAAGGGAGCACAAAACGACACCTTTTTTAGAATCCGCACAGTCGCAGAAAAATTTAAAAAAGAATTAGACTGGCCCACTATAAGAACAGCACTTAAACAACGAACCGGAGTTCCTGTGAAAATTACTTATTAAATACGCCCTCGCATACGCGAGCCCGAATCAAGCCAACGCCAACTCACCAGCGTATAACCATGCCGAATTATTTGCGCAATTTTCTCTGAAAAATACGGTCTGCTTTATCCGCAGCTGCCTGTGCGGCCTCTGCCGCCCTCTCTGCAGCCGCCGCTGCCCGCTCTCCAGCCTCTGCTGCTCGCTCCGCAGCATCGTTTCCCTGTAGCTTCAGAATTTCATCACGAAGCGCTGCGATTTTCTCACGCATAGCCGTAACAGATGCCTGATTCCGCAAGGCGTCCTGCTTAGCGCTTTGAGCCGTCTCAAGCGCGCCATCGCTCTGAACGGCACCAGTATCACTTGGCGCTGTTTGACAACCGGCCACCACCAAAGCCACCGGTAATGCCAAGAGCGCAGATCGGGCAAAAACTCTATTTTTAAACATCCATTATCTCCTTGAGACGCTAACCGCGCTGAGTTGAGGCGATTTAGTCAATTCTGTCAAGCGTACTTTTTAATAATTTCTAGATTAACTAGAAAACTAATAATGTTTCAACAACCAGAATAGCCTGTCGTACTAATTAATTTACAAAAGGTTTTATATTTATAAAAATAAATATAAATACAATAAAATTTATATTACCTTTAAAAAGAATATATATTTCAAGTAGATAAAAATAAATTAATCAAATAAACATCTTCCAAAATCATATTCAAGAACGATTCGATTACAATTTTCAAGAAATACGACATATCGACGAAAACTAAAGATATGATTATTCTATACAGATGTATAGGCCCGACAATTTATCGTTTTTTGCTCCAGGTGATCTAGTGAAACTCGAAAACTATCCTGAGTGGGGAGTCGGGAGAGTACAATCTTCCCTTGGCTCACGAGTAACCGTAAGTTTTGAAAATGTAGGGAAACAGTTAATAAATTTGGAGGACGCTAATTTAACTGTAGTTAAATTAAATCGTGATAACAATTGAGAAAAGTGTGATTATTAGACAATTCCAATATCTCACCGCACTTGCACAGGAAAAGCATTTTGGTCGTGCGGCAAAACGCTGTGGGGTAACTCAGCCAACCCTTTCAAGTGCAATTCAAAATTTAGAAGACGAATTAGGTGTGCCAATTGTCATGAGGGGACAAAGATATTTTGGTCTTACAGCTGAAGGGAAAAGGGTATTAGAATGGGCACAAAAAACTTTAGCAAACCAGGACACACTGATCCAAGAACTAAGTGAAATGAAAGGTAATCTATTTGGTCAACTACGTATCGGCGTTATCCCTACTGCTCTTAGTGTGGTTTCCCGACTTACTCTTCCATTTTGCCAACAACATCCAAAAGTGTCAGTTACTGCGAGAGCTTTGAGCTCCTCAGAAATTCAACAAGGGTTAGATAACTACGATATTGATCTAGGAATTACTTACCTCGATAACGAAGCAATGCTGAGAATAAGATCCGTCCCACTTTATAACGAACGATACTGCCTTATTCACTTGATTAAACAAAAACTTAGAAAAAAAGAAACAGAAATAAGTTGGAGAGAAGCAGCGTTATTTCCACTTTGTCTTCTCAGTAGAGACATGCAAAATCGCCGTATTATTGATTCGGCATTTGCGGCTGCAGGGGTCGCCCCAAAACCACAAATCGAAACAAATGATCTTACTGACATTGGACTTCACGTAAAAACTAGAAAATGGGCCAGTATAGTTCCGGAACAAGCTTTAAAAATGCTCTCCTTACCACACGAAACATCAATACTAAACCTTAATAATCCAACGATATCTCATTCGATTGGTGTTGTATGGTCTGTAAAGGATCCAACCTCGCCAACTGCAAAAGCAATGTTAAGAATAGTTAAAACTGTTTGACACCAAGACAAAATCTACAGCATGTTTAATAGATATTATCAATGATATTATTATTTTAATAAATTTTACAAATTAACCATATTTTGCAATTTTGATACTATCGGTATAACTAGCGGCAAATATTATGACTAATACAAAAGATAGTGTGAGAAAGTTTGGGCACCCTGGAAAAGGCAAAAGAGGGGCTAGGTATACGGGAAAAGGGCGACAAGCTGACCCTCAGGCACAATTAGAAATCAGAAAGTTGCTAACACACTTACCCCTACAACGGGATATGCTCATTGAATATCTCCATAAGGTTCAAGATAAATTTGGGCATCTTTCAGGAAAACATTTAACCGCTATTTCGATCGAACTGGGTATATCTCTCGCAGAAGTTTACGAGGTGGCAACATTCTATGCTCATTTTGATGTAATCGAGGACGGAAAAAATGTTCCAGCTCCTCTTACAATTCGTGTCTGTGACAGCCTTACCTGCGAAATGTATGAGTCAGAGAAATTATTTCAAAACATATCAAAAAGCATAGATAAAAAAAATGTTCGGATTGTCAGGGCTCCATGTATGGGACGTTGTGAAACCGCTCCAATTGTTGAAATTGGACATCACCATATATTGAATGCTACCCACGAAAAAATCTCTCAGTGCATTAAAGAAAATAAAATTGAACCCCAGGTCCCACCATATATTGACTTAAGTGATTACATTAAAAATGGGGGTTATAATGTTCTTAATAAATGTAAAAATGGAGACTTACGTACTGAAAACATATTATCAATAATGGAATCTAGCGATCTACGAGGATTGGGTGGAGCTGGCTTTCCTACAGGTAAAAAATGGAAATTTGTGCGAGCAGAAGCTAAACCAAGACTAATGGCAGTAAATGCTGATGAAGGAGAACCCGGAACTTTTAAAGATCGATTTTATATGGAACGAGATCCTCATCGGTTCCTCGAGGGTATGTTAATTGCGTCTCACGTCATTGAAGCAAATGATATATATATATATTTGCGGGATGAATACCCAGGTTTGCATAAAATTTTGTCCGCTGAAATACATAATCTTTCTGAAGCAGGCTATTTAAAACATACAACAATTCATTTGCGTAGAGGTGCTGGAGCATATATCTGCGGCGAGGAATCGGCTATGTTGGAAAGCTTAGAAGGAAAACGAGGCGAACCCCGTCACAAACCGCCTTTTCCATCTCAAGTTGGTTTATTTAGTCGGCCAACTCTTATTAATAATGTGGAAACCCTTTTTTGGGTTCGTGATATCCTAGAACGTGGGCCAGAATGGTTTGCAAACGAAGGAAGAAATGGTGGCAAAGGTCTTCGTAGCTACTCCGTGTCTGGGCGCGTGAATGACCCAGGCGTTAAGCTGGCTCCTGCAGGCATAACGGCAAACGAATTAATACGGGAATATTGCGGTGGTATGGCGGAAGGACATAGATTTAAGGCCTATCTGCCGGGAGGAGCTTCAGGAGGCATTCTGCCAGCGTCGAAAGGTGATATTCCGCTCGACTTCGGCACCTTGGAGAATGAGGGTTGCTTTATTGGCTCTGCTGCCGTGATCATCTTGTCCGATCATGATAATATGCGGTCTGTAGCTCTAAACCTCATGCGCTTCTTTGAATATGAAAGCTGTGGTCAATGTACTCCCTGTCGAGTGGGTACAGAAAAAGCTGTAAAGCTTATGTTAGAAAGCTCTTGGAACAAACAATTACTTGAAGAGTTAAGTGAAACTATGATGGACGCATCGATATGCGGGCTAGGTCAGGCCGCACCCAATCCATTATTAAACGTGCTAAAATATTTTCCAGCAGATTTGAGCAAGGAAGCATAATGAATAAAAAAGTCAGATATACTTTAAATGGTAAACGCGTAGATGCATTACCTGATGAAACTATCTGGCAAAGTGCTAGGCGTCACGGGAATACGATCCCGCATCTTTGCTATACGCAAGCACCAGGTTATCGCCCAGACGGTAATTGTCGAGTATGTATGGTTGAAATAGAAGGTGAACGCGTTTTAGCAGCCTCGTGCATACGTAAACCAACAGAAGGAATGGTAGTAAATTCGGAAAATACCCGTTCAAAAACAGCGCAAAAAATGGTAATGGAATTACTAGTTACTGATCAACCGCCACGTGAAAATAGCCATGACCCCAATTCCGAGTTCTGGAACTGGGCTGAAACGGTCGGTCAAACTGAAAGTAGGTTTCCCATTCGTCAGGCTCCGGTCGCTGACAATTCTCACAATGCAATGTCGGTTAACTTAGATGCTTGCATCCACTGCACTCGTTGCGTCCGCGCATGCCGTGACGTCCAAGTCAACGATGTAATCGGTATGGCAAGAAGAGGCGCCAATAACAAAATAGTCTTCGACTTTGATGATTCCATGGGTGACTCTAGCTGCGTTGCATGCGGAGAATGTGTTCAAGCTTGTCCTACAGGAGCATTAATGCCAGCCAACGGCGTTGGTAAAATTAACCCTGATAAAAAGGTTGAAAGCGTCTGCCCTTACTGCGGCGTTGGATGTCAGCTTACCTTTAATGTAAAAAACAATACTATACTTTCAGTAGAAGGACGCAACGGGCCTTCCAATTCAGAAAGATTGTGCGTCAAAGGCCGTTTTGGTTTTGATTATATCAACCATGCACACCGCTTAACCACGCCACTTATTCGGAAACAAGATGCACCCGATAAGACTGCTGATATTGATCTAGACCCTGCCAACCCTCTGACCCATTTCCGAGAAGCAAGTTGGGATGAAGCACTGGACTATGCTGCACAGGGTTTAAAATATATCCGTGATCAAGAAGGGGGGAAGTCACTGGCGGGGTTTGGGTCTGCTAAGTGCTCCAACGAAGAAGCATATCTTTTCCAGAAAATAGTTCGTTCAGGGTTTGGCAGCAATAATGTTGATCACTGCACCCGCCTTTGCCATGCATCATCCGTTGCTGCGCTACTGGAAACCATAGGTTCAGGAGCTGTAACCGCTAGTTTTAACGAAGCAAAAAACTCCGATGTCATAATAGTAATTGGCGCTCACCCTACTTCCAACCACCCTGTAGCTGCCACCTTTATAAAAAATGCAGCTAAACGTGGCGCGAAACTAATAGTAATGGATCCAAGAGGGTCGGCACTATCTCGTCACGCTAGTCATTTCCTACAATTTAAAAGCGGGCAAGACGTCGCATTATTGAATTCCATTATGCACGTAATTGTTTCAGAAAAACTTTATGATGAACAATATGTGCAATCTCATACCGAAGGTTTTGAAAATTTACGAAATCATTTAAAAAACTTTTCACCAGAAGCAATGGCGACAATTTCAGGTATTTCGGCGGATACAATTCGTCAAGTGGCTCGCCTGTACGCCCAGGCAGAAGCAGCCATAATATTTTGGGGCATGGGGATTTCGCAACATATCCACGGAACTGACAATGCTCGCTGCCTAATCTCCCTAGCTCTTATGAGTGGTCAGGTTGGACGACCAGGTACCGGCCTACACCCGTTACGTGGGCAAAATAATGTACAGGGCGCTTCAGATGCTGGACTCATCCCAATGTTCTACCCAGATTACCAAACAGTAACTGAGCCCAAAATTCAGATACAGTTTGAAGAGTTGTGGGGAACTGCGCTAGATCCTGAACGCGGTCTTACTGTTGTTGAGATTATGGATGCAGTGCACGCAGGTAATATTCGTGGAATGTATATAATGGGAGAGAACCCAGCCATGTCAGATCCCAACACAAATCATGTACGCGAAGCCTTTTCTAAACTTGAACATCTGGTGGTTCAGGAAATTTTTCTCACCGAAACTGCCTTTTTTGCTGATGTAATTTTACCAGCCACTGCCTGGCCAGAGAAAGTGGGTACAGTTACAAATACAAATCGCCAGATACAAATGGGTCGTGAAGCTGTAATCCGTCCCAAAGGTGTTAAACCCGACTGGTGGATAATTCGAGAATTAGCCAAGCGCATCGGACTAGATTGGAACTATAATGACCCCTCTGATGTTTTTGCTGAAATGAAAACATGCATGCCATCCTTAAATAACATAACATGGGACAGACTAGAATCTGAAAGCGCTGTAACCTATCCGTGTGATGATGAAAATAGTCCTGGCAATGATGTAATCTTCCTTGATGGATTTCCAACTAAATCGAAGCGTGGTAAATTTGTGCCCGCTGATATCATCCCTCCCGACGAGATGCCTAACGAAGATTATCCGATGATCTTGTCTACTGGACGTCAATTAGAACACTGGCATACCGGATCTATGACTCGCCGCTCACAAACCCTTGATGAATTAGAACCGGAAGCTGTGGCTCATCTGGCCCCCTCGGAAATGTTGCGACTTAGTATTGTTCCGGGTGACCTTATAGAAGTTGCTACTCGACGCGGGTGCATTTCACTTAAAGCTCGAGCAGATGCTGGGATTCCTGATGGTGTTGTATTTGTACCGTTCTGTTACGCCGAAGCTGCTGCAAATATTCTAACTAATCCAGCTCTTGACCCACTGGGGAAGATACCAGAATTCAAGTATTGCGCTGCCAAAGTTGAAAAGGCAGAAGCCATATTAAGAGAATAATTTCGTGACAATATTAAATGGTAATTTCATTGGCTCCCTCGCTGAAGGAATTAATGGTCATGCAAAGCATGTAATTATCGGTTTAAATTGGTCTTATGTTGAAGGGCCTCATGGTGCTGGCTTAATTCATACGCCGACCAAAGATACAACCGGTTGCCAAACCCTCCCTTCATCAGGCTATTACCAAGGACAAGCGTTAGTAGATTTGGCGAATTTGGCTGGATCAGAGAACATGTACGAGCGAGTATTGGGGTTTGCCGCAATCAACGCTCACTACAATAGATATGACATGACAGGGAATAATGTTAATGGGCTAGACTTAATTAAGGACTATGGAGAACAAACTGTTATTTTTGGACGTTTCCCGGGAATAGAAAAAAAATTACCCGCCGCTATTATCATTGAAAAAGAAAATACCGACTATAACTATCCAACTGGAAACATACGAAGTTTTGTTAGCAACGCAAAATGCCTCGCTATAACTGCATCGACTCTATCAAATGGAACTCTGGGCTTTATTCTCGAAAACGTACCATCTGATGCCAGTGTAATACTAATAGGCGCTAGCGCACCTCTATCTCCCAACCTATTTGACATTGGGATCACAGCAATTTCTGGATTTATTGTAAACAATCCCAATTCTATGGGAATCAGGATTTCCGAAGGTGCTGCATTTTCCTCTATTAAGGATTTAGGCAACTATATAACGCTTCAATCTCAATGATTCATTTTTTTCAATATTTGTTCTGCTTCTTCAATGTCTTCGCGATGGTTGGCGTTAAAAAATGGATCGTAGGTCTGAGTATCAAATTCAACCAATACAACTCTATACTGCGAAGTCCACGCCTCAATTTTTCGAATATTACCATCAACGATAGCCTGTCGTAAATCGTGTCGTAACTTCACAGGCCATAAAGCAAAGACCGGTTGTGTTCGATTATTAGATATCGCACAAGCTATTTCGCCATTCTTCACTTCCACTGAATGCAACAATCGATTAACAAGATCACGTGGAATAAAGGGAGCATCTGTAGCAAAACTTACTAACCACAAGCAATCAGGCTTATGCACAGCCACCCATTCCATACCACTTAATATCCCTGCTAAAGGGCCAACATATCCATCTATAACATCCTGGATAATAGGTAAATCATAGTTTTGAAAAAGCTTAGGATCACCATTGACATTTAACAACAGCGAAGATACCTGTGGCTTGGCGCGATCTACAACT